>JALNXP010000089.1 GCA_023230285.1 Bacteroidales bacterium
TGGCGAATTTATAGGCTATGATTGAGTCTTTCCACTCGTTGAAATATGATGAAGACGCTCCCGGAATACCGTATTTGCACAGCCTACCGTTGCAAGCCACACCAAACAAATGGGTAATAAACAGTCGGTCGCTGCGTTTGTCGTAAGTCTGAAACTGCCTTACGCCTTCCAACCAGTTGGTGCCGCGGCGGGCGCATTGCTTGGCTTCTATCGGCACAAGCGGAATGCCGTTTACCAATAGATAAATATCGGTACGCACCTGCTGCACCGCATACTGATTGGTAACAATGAAACTGTTTTGCCAAATATCCTCAAAGTTGATAAAGCGAATAGTTCTATCTTCTTTGTTGAGGGTAATGGTAACACCTTCAACCAATAGTTTCAGAAACTTTTCGTTTCCCTCAATAGGGACAGGATTCCGCAAATTGTTAAGCAATACTTCCACTGCCATTTTCGCTTCTGTTTCAGTAATAGCGTTAAACGCTACCACCTTCTCAATCAGTATAGGCTCAATTACTGCATTGGATTGCAATCGGTTATAGATTTTCAACTCTTCAGCTGAGCGATATTCGTAGCCCAATTTGCTTAGCCATTCGGTTACTTTTGCCTCAACGGGAGTGTTTTCTGATAACTTTGACATATTAATTTTCCTCCTCGTAATAGTATGAATAATCAATTCCTTTCATAAATATTTCACGGTCGTTGATTTTGTCTGTCAATGCCGATTTCAACAGATCTTTTATTCGTGAACTGTTTGCCGCACTTTGTTCCATCGCTTTCAAGTAATCGTTTTTGTTGATTTTGCTCCAGTCCACACAAAGTTTCAGTTGTTTTTTCAAAATCATATCAAGCCAAATGCGTGTGCTTCTACCGTTGCCTTCCATAAACGGGTGAGCCACATTCATTTCTACGTATTTATTAGCAATCTCGTCAAACGTGGTTTCGGGCATTTTGTCAATGGCTTTCAACGTATTATCCAAATATTGAGCAACACAAAACGTGAAGCCGCCTTTTGAAATGGTTTTGTCGCGAATCTGTCCGGCAAAATCGTACAACCCGCCAAACAGGTAGGCGTGAATTTGCTGTAATGCCTTTGTGGTGCCAATATCCTTATCATCAATCAGATTGCTTTCCATAAATTCGTAAGCCTTTTTCTTGCTCTTTCCGTCTATGGTGTTATCACTGTAAGTAAACCAATCTAAAAATGTCGTGGCGTTTTTGCTTGGAATGGCTTTTACGAGTTCGGTTATATCGCTCTGTAAAAAACAATCCGTAAGGCGCACTTTACCATCTGGCGCAACCATTTTCAACCCCTTACAAATTGTAAGGAGTTGGCTGTTTCCCTTTTTTAGTCTGTTTTTCAGCACATACCAATAATTGCGTGCATCTTCACTTCCGGTGATTGCGCTGACAATATCGACTGCCGAAAACCACCATTTGGAATTTTCCTCATCCCAAACAGCCCGCACCTCGCGGTCATTGAAAAAACGGATAGAAGTTTTCATATTTTTTCCTCCATAATTTTCTCAATCTCTTCCACTTTCACTCTTACTTTCCCCGTAAGCAAGTTTTGCATCAGGCTTTTTTTGAGGCGTTCCAAGGTGGCTATTTTTTGTTGCTTGGCTTGCTGATAATCGGATATTGATTTAATTTTTTCGGCAATTTTAATTTGTTCATCATATTTTGGACATAAGAACTTCATTTGCCTTATGTCTCTGTCTCCAATTGCAGGATAATTTGATCCAGCTACCCAACTATAAAATTGTTTGTCGCAAATCTCACTCAGAATCTGGTAGTAATAAAACAAATTTGATTCCTGCTTATTTGCCGTTAAGACATAAAATCCTGTAGAACAAATCCAATTTTCATTATTGGGATTGTTGAATATTGCAAATGCTTTCAAATTTGGTCGCACTCCTGAAATCAATATATCTCCATTTTTAATTGAACGCCTTGCTCGTCCTGGCGCATCTTTAAAATTAAATTCAAGACAATCATTAAAATTTATCTTTTCTGTTGAGACAGATTCTATTGTTATGTATTTAAACTTGTAATTAGAATCGGTCTTTGACGGTAATGAATCAGAATTTATAGAAAAAACATCTTTTACCTTCTTCACTTCCCACCCTTTTGGGACTCTTCCGAATTTTTCGTCTGTATAAAACTCGTCGTCGGTGCGGAAAGTGCCGTCGGGTTTCATTTTGCCGGTGAGGAGGTTCTGCATCAGACTTTTTTTGAGGCGTTCGGCGGCGGCTATGCTACGCTGTACGGCTTCTATGGCGGCATCTACCCGCGAAAGCAGGGCGGCAATGGCTGCTTGCTCGGGAAGAGAAGAAGGATAATGAATATCCATTTTAGATAATGTTGATAATCTTATATATGGAATATTATTTTGGCTAACTTCTTTGTTTATTCGTATTGGCAAATATCGATTTAAATAATGCTCCAAATATTTCACATTTATTCCAAATCCTGTTAAAACATAAACTCGTTGATAAGCATTAAATTTACCTTTATAGTAATGAACATAACCAACATATTCACCATTTCCGGAAACAAGTAAAGCCTCATCATCAAACGCATAATTATCAATATGATAAAAATCTTTAGCACAAGTATAAAAACGATATTGTCCGCCTTCAACCATAGCATTTGCATCTAACTTCCCTGTAGAAATAGACGACACTAAATTCATCAATTTATCCGTTTCCCAATTTTCCATCCTCATTCCTTTACTTGTTCATTGTTTTCCCCAATTCTCTTAAAACCAACTGCCTCAGCTCTTCTGTTTTAGGCAGATAAAGCTGATATTTAGAGACGAATAGTTTGGCTTCCATCCCGTAGGTGGCGTATTGCACCATTACATCATTTTTGTCGGCTGCCAAAATAATGCCTATCGGCGGATTATCGCCCTGCGTATTCATATCCAATGCGAAATAGCCAAGATACATATTCATTTGCCCTATGTCTTGGTGCTTAACTTTTCCGCGTTTCAAGTCAATAATGACATAACATTTCAGAATGACGTGATAGAAAACCAAATCGGCATAATAGTCTTCGTTATCAATGGTCAAGCGATACTGTCGCCCGATAAAAGCAAAGCCTTTGCCTAATTCGAGCAAAAATTCTTCCATGTTTTTTATCAGAGCGTCTTCCAGTTCATTTTCGGTAACAGGATTTTCCTTTAAGCCGAGAAAATCAAGATAATAGGTATTCTTTATAATATCCGCCGGCTGCAAGGCAATTGTTCCGGATTGTGATAATTGTAAAACCTCGTCTTTGTTTTTTGAGGCTGCCAATTGATAAAACAGACTTCTATCGCATTGTTTTCGTAATTCTCGATAGCTCCATTTTTTATTAATTGTTTCTGCCATGTAAAAATCACGTTCCAACTGATTTTCAATAGGAATTATTTCAAGTAATTGTGTCCAACTCAATTTTCCAAGCACTGCTTGGAAAATTGGGAAACGAAGGTATAACAACCTCATATTGGCTAAGTTACTCTTTGAAAAACCTTTGCCGAGTTTCAAGGTGAGATCACGGGAAAGTTGCTGAATCAGTTTAGTGCCGTAGGTGGCACGAAAATTGCCATCTTGCTCAAAATCAACAATATATTTACCGATATTCCAATTCATTTCCACCAAAGCATTGTCTATGGCTTTGACGGCTTTTTGTTTTGCCGCAACGGAAATCTGCTCAATCTGCCGGATCAGCACAGCATAGCGATTGTCATTGTTCTGTGATATTGGTTGGTTATCTTCCATATCGTTTCTTTATTTGTTCATTGTGAATTGTTCATTATAAATTTCTATCCGCCCTTTCATAATTCACCTCGCTTTTTTAATTCGGCAATACTGTATGTTCGATTTTTATTTGCGCCTTCGGGAGTTATCATTTGTAATTCTACTAAAGCCCTAAGAAAACGTTTGGTACTTGAAACGCTTAATTTAAGTATATCTGCAATATCTCCTGTTTTTGAATGTGGATTGTCTTGCAAAAAAACAATGATATCCGACATCTTATTGATAAAGTCTGCATTTATCGACAATTTATCGACAATCTCCCTGTTTATCGACAATTTATCGGCAATTTCCTGCTTTATAGACATTACATCGACATCCTTAACCGGCACAATATCGCTATGAATGGAAGTATTGATTTTTTTCTCATTTCCTCGTGCATTCCTATTACAAGATAACCACCACCTTCATTACACAAAGCCACCACATAGCCCAAAATGCATCTGCGACGATCTTTGGGTTTATCCTTGCCGGCACCATTATAGGAAACGTTGCCGCCTTCGCCTTTTTTGAACTCCACGTGGTCTTCCGATTCACGCATCGTTTTAAGCTGTTCTAATTTAACTCTATTCATCATCATTCCTTTACTTGTTCATTTTCTTCAATGCCTATTTTCCCTTTACTCATAGCATTAGCAATATCTATTTTCAACGATTCGCTAAAATCGGTACAATCCACAATACATTGAATAATAGACAAAAGCAATTCATCGTTTATGTTGCCGGCGGCAATGTGGTACACAATAGCTTCCAATCGTTTCATAAATGTGAGTGCCGCCCAATTTTGTCCGTTTTTATGTAGTAAATATGCCCCTAACGTAAGCGCAACACGTTTGTTGCCATCGTTGAAGAAATGTCCGGAACAGAAACGGAAAACAAGATAGGAGAGCTTTGCCGTGAAATTAGGATAATAAGCATCGTTTTGAATAAATTCGATAACGGCACGTATTCCTCCTTCGTCTCGAATACCTGAAAATCCGCCACCACTTTTTTCTATGGTGCGAGCGTAAACGTCAAGCACTTCTTCGTATGATATGTATTGAACGTCGTTATTGTTCATCTTCCGCTTGTTTTAAACGCTTCAACACATCTTTGTTTTCTTCGAGAATCTTATCAAAATCGATAGATTCTGACCCAATAAAACGTTCAAATTCTTCAGGTGTAACAGCCTTTAAATATTCGGCGATATTGCCGTGGTAGGCATCTCGAAACCCATAATCGCGAGAAGCCATTTTCGTGCGCGCGTCATTCAAATAAGGTTGCTGAGAGGGAGCATCGGCTAATTGTGTAATCACTTGACCGACTTCGTCAATTGTCAATTGATTGTTGCTCTTTTGGTAAATCCTTTCAAGTTGTGCGCCGACTCCATTTTCAAAAGAAGAAATTACTAAAAGCACCTCCGCATAAAGTGTATGTCTTACATTGTCTGTTGAACTTAATTTAAGTATCTCACGATACTCTTTCGCGTTTTCTTTGAATATAGCTTTGTAAATTAAATCTGTTACCTGAGCATATTTATAATTGGGGTGTCCATTTACACATCTGCCTACAGCCGCGGTTAATGTTTTACGATAATTTTGTTCGATAATTGCCGCCGACAAATAGTTGGTGTCTCTTCGGTTAATGTATTTTGTACCTCCTCCAACTTTTTCATTGATACTGTTTATGACAATGTCTAGAATAAGACCTCGAACCTGTTTGGCTTTGTCGCTTTCGGTTAATAGCATTCCAATATTTAAAAACGAACGAAAATTGAATAATGCCAATTGCGTGGTTTTGCTCCCGACATTTATGACGTGAGCAAATTGTAACTTTAGCTCTTTCAGATGTTTACCCTTACTTAAAACATATCCGTTATGTTTAAGTTCTTCAGTATTCTGTTCCACGCATCTTTCAATAGTACGCTCATCAACTTCGTAGAAATCGGCCACCATTTGCTTGGTAAATCTATATTCACCTTCAAATAACATTCCTTCAATTTCTAAAGTTGAGGCAATCTTATCCACAGCAAATCGATTATTTAAAATGTTTTGCCTTTCTATGTTGGATTGTGTCAAATCTTTTTTCATCTTTTATTTGTTCATTGTGAATTGTTCATTGTCAATTGTCTTCAGCAACTCTTCCAATGATTTATCCAATTTACTTTCTTCCTTTATCGCATTCTGAAAGTCAAGAATAGCTTGCTTCAGGTCAATCTGTTCTTCGGGTTCAAAGGTGTCCACATAGCGCGGAATGTTGAGGTTGAACTCGTTTTCTTCCAAATCGTCCATTGTGGCAATGGCAAAGTAGCGTTTACGCAATTCGGGGTCGGCAAGCATTTGCAAAAGTTCAGTCTCCACATCGTCAATGGCAATGCGTTGTTTTTCGGCTTTGTCGTTGGCGGCATCTGTTTTCGCCTGCTTATCGGCAAGTAGTTTATCCAATGCTTTTTGTACGGGTTCAGCCGCTTTGAGTTCGCTTGCGGTCGGCTTTTTGTTTTGAGATTTCTTATCCTCCAAAATAGCCTTTGCTTTTGCTAATTTAGCGGTCTGCTTGGAAATGATTTCGGCAAAATCGGCTTCTATTTCCGACAGTTCAAAGTCAAGGTCTTCTTGAATATTTTGGCGAAGACGGATTTTCTGCTCCGCAATCCACGTTTGGGCAACGTCAATGTCGCCCCAGCTCTCGAGAATGGTGGAAATACGCAGAATGTCGTGAGGCTCCAACACGTTCATATTGGGTTCTTCACGATACCAGCCCTGTTTGGCAGCGTAAACCATCAGCACTTTGTCCTTGCGCTCCTCCGGTTTATTTTTGTTGATAAACAAAATGGCTCCGGGTATGGTGGTGCCGTAAAACAAATTGCCGGGTAAAACGACTATGGCATCAATAATATTTTTGTCTCCATCAAAATTTATTCCTTGCAATAAGCCTCGGCGAATCAGATATTCGTCATCCGCTTTGCGTTTCTGTCCGTCTTCCTCTTCGGTTTTTTCGGGTTGCCCGCGAAACAAAACGCCTTGCGGACACACTACGCCGGCTTTTCCCGTATCATCAAGCGAAGCGATAATATGTTGAAGAAAGGCAAAATCGCCATTGCTGTACGGTGGCATTCCATAAACAAAACGATTGTAATTATCGCTAAATACCGCTTTATATTCTAACTGTGGCGAACCGTCTTTTTTGTTTACGGCTTTGCCGCTTTTGTCCTTTTTGGGCACACCGTTCTTTGCCCAGTTATCTTGCGAAAATGGGAAATTTGCCATAACCTTGTCGAAGGTGCGAATCATTAACTCGTTATCTTCCTCTTTGAATTTGGGTTCGAGTATGGTGTCGCCTTGTTCAATGCGTGCATCCAAGCCATGCAGAATCATATTGATATTGCAGATGGCCCACGTGTTCCAAACAGCTTCTTGACCGAACAGACGAACACTTTTCTGCGTGCCATAATGTGCTTTGGCATATTTGGCGGAATTAAGCAGGAAGCCACCCGATCCGCAAGTAGGGTCATAAAGCGTGTCGCCCTGTTGCGGTTTCAGATAACGGACAATAATGTCAACCACCTCTTGTGGCGTGTAGAACTGCCCTGCGGTGGTGCCGCCCTTGTTTTCGTCGGCAAAACGTTTTATCAAATACTCGTAAGCATCTCCCAACACATCTACCGAAGCGTTTTTGTTGCTCAAATCCACAGCATCTAAATAACTAATCAGGGCGGAAAGCACATCGGGACTTAGTTTTTTACCGCCCGAACCGTCAGGCGAAGGTTCGTTCCAACGTACGGTATTAATAATACCTTTAAGAAAATATCTGCCATCCTTATCAACATTTGCATCGGCTATATCATTCACAGCCTTATTGAGTACTTCATTTTTTTTGTCAATAGAAGCATCACGAACATCACTCCAAAAACATCCTTCAGGAATCTTAAAATCTCCCATCATGTTTCTGATAACATATAATTCTCTTAGAGAAGAATCACGAAGATTTTCATTATGGAAAGTGATTTTTCTCTGGTCTATTTCCCATAAATAGTTATCGGAAAGGCGTTTAAAAAATAAGAGAGAAAGAATGTACGATTTATAATCTTCAACTTTGTCTCGAAGAATATCCGCCATCCCGAAAAGGGTACTGCCAAGGGCTTGCTTTGTAATCATATTGTCTATATATAGTTACAAATTTAGTAAATAATCAGGAATACTCCCTACGTATTATCGGTAATTCTCCTTACTTCACTACGATAGCCACATTACCTCATTCGGCATCATAAATGATTACCTGGTTAATTTTGATTTTGTCAGCGGTAAGCTGAAAGGATTTCTGTATCCTGTAAGTCCGAAATAATCATTATTCACCCCTGTGATACTGTAGCGTCTAAGAGTCATCACATCATAATTTCTATCATTATCTATATCAGTAAATGTAATAAGTGAGGAATATCCCAGTTTAATATACCCTGCATTTGCGTATGAAAAATTAAGTCTTTCGGTATAAACGGCATCAACTCCCTGAATAATAATACCATCACCGGGAGTTAACAGATAACAATATTCGTCCGCAGGATTTCCACGCTCTTCAAGAGTGTGGTTATGGCCAAATAGCACCAGAATATCATGTGATCCGGCAGCTTTACTAATAGCCTTATACCATATATGGGCTCCTAAATTATCACTACGAAGGGCATGCATCGGCAAGTGTGACATAATTACTATCGGTGCATGATCAGACAAGCTCTCAACCCACGCAGTAAAATGAGGTACAGCACTCTCAGCCGATAGACCGTATCGGTCCGACAAATCAAGTCCGTCATAAGAATTTGGGACAACTATCGTGTCAATGACACTTATGATGGTATCTATGACACTGACAATGGTATCTGTAACTACATACGAAGTATCTACAGCTAATGTGGCCGAGTCGGTGGGAAATCTCATCTGTGCATAACTTATGCCGTAAGCATAATAACCGTCGCAGACACGAGGGCCGCTGAAAAAAGCAGAATATCCATT
>JALNXP010000090.1 GCA_023230285.1 Bacteroidales bacterium
ACTTATTCAATAACTAATGAAAAAAGTTATCAACAAAAAATGTTCATAACTAATTGATTATAAGAAAATTAAAAAGAAAATTTGAAAATTTTGTCATGTACTAAGATCTTCGCAACAATTCTTTGAAAGAAAAAAAATAAATTTGAAAAAAAATTGTGCTGACGAAGAAAGCTACTTTAACCTCAATTATTCAACAGATACAAAATTTATATTGAATTCAGATTAGTAAAATAAAAAATATTAATAAAAACAGAATGATTAATATACATAAAGTTTCTTGCTTATATAAAATTTGGATACTTGTTTGTTCCGTTTTTCTAATCCAAAGTTATTCATCTCAAGCACAAGTTAATGATGGTGTTAATCAAAGTTCACCTGTCACATTATCAATACCTTTTACAGTAAATATTTACAATGGCGAAGCTAATAGTACACCATATATTGGTTATATGTATTCTCCTGCAAAATGGATAAATGCTACATTTATGTCTCAATATAATATTTCTGAAAAAGCATTTACTCCTCAGATATGGGTAGGATTTGTTGTTAAAGATCAATTTTATTTTCTTTCTCGCTCATTATACAACTCAAAAACAGGTCGCTATTCTCACGGTTTTGCCGCTACTTTTAAAATACGAAATATGTTTATGATAGATGCTACTTGGACTGATTTTTATAATGGAAATAGTTTTTTTGATAATGATAGATTTCAATTATTAGCCGGATATGCACACAAAAAGTTTGTAATAAATGCTGGTTATTCAATGCTTGCTTACAAAGGGTTGATTGCCAATGCCAGATTTATATTACAAAAAAACTTTGGTTACAAGTAAAATATGATGGCGGATTTAATAATATTGTATTTAGTTCTATTTTTAATTTTGATGATTCTTACTAATTTTGAGGATTACTATTTGAAGAATTATGATATAATTACCACTTCGCAAATCGCCCAACCTCTTTTTCGCATAATCATCTATAGAAAAAATTTTGCTTGCCGGTGATAGAAAAAACTTATTTTTGCACTCTATATTATAATAACAAAGTGTAATAACAATGGAAATAAAAGATTTAATCAGTAATCCGTCTCCCTTGTTTGAAAAAATTGGAGACTTCGCCCGAAAAGCCGGACGAGTAACGACCCGCCCGCTTTTGCTGCTTTATTTTGTATTGAGAAGTAAAGATACACCTGCTTCGGACAAACTTATTATTGTGTCAACGTTGGCTTATGTGGTTTTGCCTATTGACCTACTCTCTGCAAAACGACTTCCCATTATCGGATGGATAGATGAAGTAGCTTCGGTGGCTGTGGCTATTGAAAAAGTCGGCAAATATATTACTCCGGAAATAGATATAAAAGCCGAAATTCAATTGAATAAATGGTTCGGAACGGAATACGAAGAAGTTGTAGATTGATATATTATTGATTTAAACAGAGATAGATATTATAATAATGAATAAACTTCAATTTATAGATCGTGAGTTGGCGTATTGGAACACCGAACGCTTGAAAATAACGCATCCGTTGAGGCAGCTTTTCTGGGAGTGTACGCTTAATTGCAATCTTTCTTGTTTGCATTGCGGAAGTGACTGTAACAAGGAAATACACAATCATGAGATGCCGTTGAACGATTTTCTGACTGTCTTAGATGTGATTAAAACAAACCAGCCCAATGAAAAGACAATGGTTTACACTGTTGGCGGAGAACCATTGGTGCGGAAAGATATTGTAGAATGTGGTCGTGCAATTACGAAAAAAGGATTTTATTGGGGAACGGTTACGAATGGACAGTTATTAGACAAGGTGATGCTGCAAGAACTGATGAAGGCAGGTCTCAGAACTATTTCTATTGATATAGATGGGACTAAAGAGGATCATAATTGGTTGAGAAACAGTGATAATAGTTTTGATTATGCTTATAATGCTTTGGTGTCTGTTCAAAATACGCCACATCTTGTTTGGGATGTGATTACCTGCGTAAATCATCGCAATTTTTATCATTTAGATGAGATTAAACGAATGCTTATTGAAGCGGGAGTTCGACATTGGCGTTGTTTTACTATTACGCCTATGGGAAGAGCAAAAGCTAATCCCGAATTAATCCTTTCCGATGAAGAATTGAAAAAGCTGATGAACTTTATCGTTCAAACAAGAATAGAAGGAAAGATTCATTTGTCGTATGGTTGTGAAGGATATTTGGGCGATTATGAAGGTCAGGTACGTGATAATTATTATTCATGTCGCGCGGGGCTAACCGTTGCCTCTATACTTAATAATGGAGGCATCTCCGGTTGTTTAAGCATCCGAAGTGATTATCAGCAAGGCAATATTTATCAAGATAATTTTTGGGATGTCTGGAATAATCGTTTTAAGAATTATCGAAATCGAGAGTGGATGCGTAATGAGCAATGTGAAGAATGTGAAGTTTTTAAGTATTGTCAAGGTAGTGGTATGCACTTAAGAGATAGTCAAGGCAAACTAATGTTGTGCCATTATAATAAACTAAAATATTAAATATTATGAAAGAAATTGATGATTACACCGTAATTTATGGACCTATGCCGGAAATAGATTCAGACGGAATGGATGATGATAATTACATTGATGATGACCCTATTCGGTATAAATCACCACTTCTGTATGGACCACCACCGATAATTGATTTGGACAGAGTACGGGAAAAGAAAGGATTTCTGTCCCGATTATTACACCGAAGCAAAAACGATGGATGAAACTAAATCGGCGTTTGTAAATCGGCGGTATCAGCGTTCTCAATAAAAACTTGGAGCTATTACGCAAAGAACTATCAGAAGAAATAATGAACATTTGTTGAAATTTTAAAAATGGTTGTTCTGATAAACAAAAATTTGAAATTTTGGTTGTTGTAATAAATAAAACTGTATCTTTGCAAAAAAATAAAAATGGACGAATTATTTGAAAAATCACAACGGAAAATCGCTCAAGTTAATACCGATTTTGTGAGGAGTATGATGAATAAGATACAATGGAACTCACGGTTGATAGGTGTTAAAGGAGCAAGAGGAGTAGGAAAAACTACACTGTTGCTGCAATATATTAAATTGCATCTTGCCGAACACAAAAAGGAGACATTGTATGTGAGTTTAGATAATATTTGGTTTTCCAATCACCGATTAATTGATTTGGCAGACGATTTTGTGAAAAGAGGCGGTAGATTTCTCTTTATTGATGAGGTGCATCATTACGAATCTTGGTCAGTAGAACTTAAAAATATCTATGACGATTATCCGGATTTGCACGTGGTATTTACCGGTTCGTCGATGCTGAAAATTTTGAACGCTCGTTCCGACCTCAGCCGCCGTGCAATAGTTTATGAAATGCATGGACTCTCTTTCCGCGAATACCTTTCTATCATCTTAAATAAACATTTTGATGTTTATTCTTTTGAAGATGTTTTGCAAAATCATATCGAAATAGCTGCCGGTATTGTAAAACAAATCAAGCCGTTACAATATTTTCAAGATTATTTGCAGCAAGGATATTATCCTTTTTTTCAAGAGCAGCCCGAATTGTACCATCAGCGTATAGAGGAGGTTATCAATATGATTTTGGAAATAGAATTGCCTTTAACAAGGAATTTGGAGGTCTCTTTTGTCCGAAAAATCAAGCAATTGTTGCTCATTATTTCTGAGTCGGCACCATTTGTTCCTAATATTACCAAATTAAGCGAGCGTATCGGCATTAACCGACAAACGTTGCTTTCGTACTTGTTTTATCTCAACGAATCGCAGCTTGTTTTTTCGCTTTACAGGGATATTGACGGTATTACCATGTTACAAAAGCCGGATAAAATCTTCCTCGAAAATCCAAATCTTATGTTTACGCTTGCTGCCTCCAAAGCTGATATGGGCACAATACGTGAAACATTTTTAGCCAATCAGTTGTGTTACAACAACAGGGTAGAGTATGCCCCGGCCGGCGATTTTTTGATAAATCGAAAATATACCTTTGAAGTGGGTGGAAAAAACAAAACTAATCGTCAAATTACAAAAATTCCTAACGCATACATCGCTGCGGATAACATCGAATATGGTTACGAAAACAAAATTCCACTCTGGCTGTTTGGCTTTTTGTATTAATCAGCGTTTGTAAATCGGCGGTATCAGCGTTCCAAAAAGAATAGAACGCGGATAACACGGATGCTTCGCAACACGGATTGAAATAAATTAAGTTCTCAAAGATTAAATAAAAAATGTTACTTTTGCAAACTGATAATAACAGATAAGATTATGAGTAGTTCTCGAAATAGAAAAGAAGATTTGTTGATAGCCCTATTTAATTCCTCCAGAAGGGTTTTTACCATGGCAGATTTAGCGTTGCTTTCCGATGAAACGAATTACCAATCGTTGAGCAATCGGATTCATAAAATAGTGAAAACCGGTAAGTTACAATCCCCGCGCAAAGGTATTTATACTAAAACAGATTATCAACCTGAGGAGTTGGCTTGCCGACTTTACACACCTTCTTATATTTCTTTGGAATACGTATTACAGCGGGCAGGAGTTGTGTTTCAATACGACACTACGATAACTGCTGTGAGCTATGTGTCAAGAAATCTAACTATTGATAATTATAATATTTCATATCGAAAAATAAAAAACGAATGGCTTGCTACCTTAGATGGAATTATTATTACGGATGATGGATTGAGTATTGCAACGCCCGAACGAGCATTTTTAGATTTACTATATTTGAATGGGGATACCTATTTTGACAATCTTAACAAATTAGATAAAACACTGATTTCAAATTTGTTAACTGCTTTTAGGTCAAAAAAATTAACAGAACGTGCAACTAAAATTTTAAATCATAATGAATATTAGCAGACATCGTTTTTTAATGCTCCAAATACTTAAAGATATTTATGAAGATAAACTGTTAGCCGGCAATTTGGGATTCAAAGGCGGAACAGCGTTAATGTTCTTTTATCAATTACCGAGATTTTCCGTTGATTTGGATTTTAATTTAATCAATAACGAGCAAATTGACAATATTTATGATAATATCCGGAAAATTTTGTTGAAATACGGTAAAATAGACGATGAAGCGAAGAAATATTTCGGCATGATTTTAGTGCTTGATTATGGGAAAGATGAACGCAAACTGAAAATTGAAGTTTCAACCCGATTTTTTGACGACCATTACGAAGTAAAAAACTTAATGGGTATTTCTATGCGTGTGATGTTATTACAAGATATGTTCGCATACAAACTTTGTGCCTTATTAGATCGTAAAATATTTACAAACAGAGATTTGTATGACACTTGGTTTTTATTGCAAAAAAATTCACCCATTAATAAAAATATAATTGAACAACGTATGAATCAAAAATTCCGGGATTATATTCAAAACTGTATTCAAACATTGGAAAAAATGAGCGACAAAGGATTGCTAAACGGATTGGGCGAGTTAATGGATGAATCTCAAAAGCAATTTGTTAAAATGAAACTGTGCAGTGAAACTATTTCATTACTTAACTTTTTAATAAATTAGAGGTGAAAAAGAAATTTGAGAGTTTGATGTTTCGTGGTTACGTCCTCTTTGCAATGAACGAAGCAATATCACATGAATAACAAAAACAGAACGCGAATAACACAAATGCTGTGCAACACGGATGAACTAAATCAGCGTTTGTAAATCGGCGGTATCAGCGTTCCAAAAAAAAACGGAAATTATATAATTATTTCGAGTATAAAAGAAAATTGTGTATTTTTGCAGAAAATTTCGAGTATGGAAGAATATTTTAATAATATTAAAAAGTATAATTTTTGGAATGAGGCAACGCCCGACTTGGGCTTCCTTCGCACCGATTACACGCAAAAAATTATCTCTTATTTGAGCAACAGATTAGTAAAAGTGCTTATCGGACAGCGGCGAACCGGCAAAAGTTTTATTCTGCGGCAATTGATTAACTGTTTGATTGATAAAGGTGTACAAAAAAATAACATTTTGTATGTCAATAAAGAGTACACCGACTTTGATTTTATAAAAAACTATACCGATTTGGATAATTTGATAAAATGCTATAAAACGCAATTTCAAGTTTCCGGAAAGATCTATCTTTTTATCGATGAAATTCAGAATATTGAGGGTTGGGAACATCTTATCAACTCCTATTCTCAAGATTTTGTGGAGGAATATGAAATATTTATTTCCGGCTCTAACTCCAAAATGTTGTCGGGTGAGTTGGCAACCTTGTTGTCGGGACGCTACGTCGAATTTGAAATATTCCCTTTTAGTTATCGAGAATTTTTGGGCATATTGAAGAAAGAATCAAATAAAGACAGTTTTATCGCTTATATGGAAACCGGTGGGCTGCCGGAGCTGTTCCATCTTCCCAATGAAGATGTTAGAAGAAACTATGTATCAGGGATTAAAGACACCGTATTTCTTCGAGATATAATTCAACGCAACAAGGTGAAATATCCTAATTTGTTGGAAGATATATTTGTTTATTTGGTAAATAATGCTTCTAATTTAATCTCTATTTCTAATGTGGTTAAATATTTTAAAGGATTAGGCAGAAAAACAACTTATGACACGGTTGCTGCCTATATGGGCTATTTGGAAGATGCTTTTTTGCTGCATAAATCGGAACGGTATGACATTCGAGGCAAAGAAACTTTATCGGGCAATGCAAAATATTATATCAATGATTTAGCCTACAAAAATTATCTGTATCCGGGTTTTGGATACGGGGTCGGGTATAAAATGGAAAATTTGGTCTATCTTCATTTAAAAAGGTCAGGATATAAAGTATATACGGGCATTTTTAAGGATAAAGAAGTTGATTTTGTGGCTCAAAAAGATAATGAAATCTTATATGTGCAAGTTTGCTATTTGATGGTGGATGAGCAAACTGCAGAACGTGAATATTCTCCTCTTGAAGCAGTTCCGGATAATTACGAAAAAGTGGTCATTACACTTGATGATCTCCAATTTTCACAAAAGAACGGCATAAAACATCAGCAAATATGGAGGTTTATGGAGTAAAACAATGACAATATACCACCAATACCCTGCAACACGGATGAAACCTAATAACGTTCTCAAAAGAAAAAATTAATAATCAACAAATTAAAATAGACACCTATGCTTCACCCAAAAGATTTTATACACCCCGAAGACGAAGCTGCCCTCCGCAATATGGAGGCGATTCAGGGCTTCGCGGCGGCAATGAAAATGCTGATGAAATATTATCAGGAACAACAGTTTCATGGCATCTCGATGGCAAGCAAAATACGACTGTCGCCGAAACAACTCCCCGACATCTATAACATTCTGCCGCCGATTTGTCAACGTTTATCCATTCAGGAGCCGGAGTTTTACTTGGAAATGAACCCAATGCCCAACGCTTACGCATTCGGCGACACACGTACAATGATTAGTATTACTTCCGGCTTGTTAGAATACCTTACGCCGGATGAGGTTCGCTCAGTGGTGGCTCACGAGTGCGGACATGTCGCCTGCCGACACATGCTTTACCACAGCTTGGCATGGACCTTGGTGCAACAAATCAATAGTTTGGGCGTACTCGGCAAAATGATTATGCCCGTGGTGTGGGCTTTATTTTATTGGCAACGCAAAAGCGAACTTTCCGCCGACAGAGCCGCCGCCATTGCCTTATGCGATGCCGATAAAGTTGTGGAAACACACATTCGGCTGTCAGGCGGTCCTAAAAGTATTACAAAAGATGTTAATATTGAGGAGTTTGTAGCTCAAGCCGACTACTACGATACCCTTAAACAAGATACGTGGGATAAACTGCTGCAATATTTGGCAATAATGAATGCCTCACACCCTT
This sequence comes from Bacteroidales bacterium, assembly GCA_023230285.1. Lineage (GTDB taxonomy): Bacteria > Bacteroidota > Bacteroidia > Bacteroidales > BM520 > RGIG7150. Next base: position 7,845 of record JALNXP010000090.1, read on the forward strand.
TTTCCGCCGTGCGCGTACGCGAAATCCTGAAATGGAGCAAAACAGAACAATACCAACGCCTGCTCGATGCCCTCTCGCATCCGTCTTCAAACGGTACTTGCCCTAACTGCCATAAAAACGTCCAAGAAGATTGGCACTTCTGCAAACATTGCGGCGTAGAACTGAAATAGTTACAAGTTACAAATTAACCACTAACCACTAACCACTAACCACTATTATGTTTTTTAACGAAGAAGGAATGTTTCGCTTAGACGAAATGGTTGCAGAGCAGCCCACATTCAAAAAAATTATGGAAGACGGCATTATTACCGATGCCGAAATTGAAGCCCAAAGTAATTTGGTGCTTGACCTTTACAAAAAGTTGGAAACCACTTTTACACCCGAACAGCTGAAGTTGATTGGCGACACTATGATTGAAACTGCGGTACTGCAAGCTGCTTATCAATATAAAGAATTGCAGGAATTACATTTTTAATAAATTATTATGAACTAATATAAAGGAAAAATTATGGGAACTTTTAAAAGTAGTGCTATCCTATACTCGTCTCCGGCAAATATTTCATATATTGCTGATGCCGTTGAACAACAAATGCTGTCGGAGGGATATAGCGTTGAAAAACAAAGTCTTATCAGCGGCGGCTGCGACATATCAATCACCAAAGGCGGCGTTTTTAAGGCTGTGTTGGGGATGAAATCAGCCCTCAAAGTAAATTTGCAACCCTCCGGCAATAATATTTCGATTGAAGCCGGTGTCGGCATTTTCGGGCAACAAGCGATACCGACAGTAATCTCTATGCTGTTTTTCTGGCCCGTGTTGCTTACGCAAATCTGGGGCTTAATAAAACAATCGAATTTGGATGATCAGGTCATTGCCATTGCGCAAGCATCGGCTGACAGATGCGGACAAAATCGTAATTATTCGGAAACGTCAGCAGTCGG
>JALNXP010000091.1 GCA_023230285.1 Bacteroidales bacterium
AAGCAGCCTTTGACGGGCAGGTTCGTATTTGCATGCCGTCACGACTTACCGGCGGCTACGGAAATTTAATCATCATAAGACATAATAACGGTTTAGAAACATATTACGGACATCTCTCTCAAATTTTGGTAAAAGACGGCGAGTTGGTAAAAGCCGGCGAAATAATAGGTCTTGGCGGAAACACAGGACGTAGCACAGGACCTCATCTACACTTTGAAGTAAGGTATTGTGGAAATTCTTTTGACCCTGAAAGAATTATCGATTTTACAACAGGCAACCTGCGCTCTAACGCATTTAATCTCAAAAAACACTACTTCAGCATCTATTCTCATTACGGACAAACTGAAGCTCAATCTATAGCTGCATCACAAAGAATTATCTACGTCATAAAATCCGGTGACACTCTCAGTAGCATTGCCTCTAAATACAATACAACAGTCAGCAATATTTGCAAACTGAACAACATTTCGACAAAAACAGTTTTACGAGTCGGTAACAAGATAACAGTAAGATAAATAAAAACCTAAAACAAAGCGTATGAAAAATTATTTGCCCATAGTCTCCATCTTATTCATCATGCTTTTGGCATCATGTACAGACAATCATTTTATCAATGATACTGAATATCGCAACCAAGTACATCAAGATTTCATACAGCGAGAAAACATCGCTAAAAACAGACATAAAGAATTGTTTTCAATATTTGAAGGGAATATTTCTACTCAAGAGAAAGAAGCCTTAGAATTTTTGTATGCTTACATGCCATATAGCGATTTAGCAGATTATGATGGCGATTTCTTTCTTAATCAGGTTGAATACGCATTTAAAGCACGTGACTTTTTTACTTGGGGCAAATCAATACCAGAAGATGTTTTCAGACATTTTGTATTAGTATATAGAGTCAATAATGAAAATCTTGACACCGCAAGAATGGTGATTTTCAATGAATTAAAAGACAGGATTAAAGATATGAGCATGTACGATGCAGCTTTGGAAGTCAATCATTGGTGTCATGAAAAGGTCACATATCAACCTTCTGACGGACGCACTTCATCGCCATTGGCGACCATTAAAACGGCGTGGGGGCGTTGTGGCGAAGAATCTACTTTTGCCGTAACTGCAATGCGAGCTGTAGGAATACCTGCACGCCAATGTTATACACCGCGCTGGGCTCATACAGACGACAATCATGCGTGGGTTGAGGTTTGGGTTGACGGAAAATGGTATTTCCTCGGAGCTTGCGAACCCGATGCCGAACTAAATATGGGCTGGTTTGCTACTCCCGCAACTCGTACCATGATGGTACATTCTAATGCTTACGGTAAATATAAAGGAACTGAAGAAATCAACCACCAGACAAATTTGTTCTCTCGTATCAACATGTTACCTAATTATACTGATACTAAGAAGATTACAATAAAAGTTATCGACGCCGACAACAACCCTGTTGAAAATGCAGACGTGAAATTCAAATTATATAATTACGCCGAATATTATCCTATTGCGACAGGAAAAACAGACAAAGACGGCTGCGCTTCTCTCACAACCGGCAATGGTGATTTACTTATCTGGGCTTGCAAAGACAACAAATACAACTACAACAAAATAGACGTCCGCCTACAAGACAGCATCACAATTATTCTTTCTAAAACTAAAGGAAAAGAATACGTTGAACTACTTGACATTGTCCCGCCAGCTGCTTTGCCAAACAAAGTTGTTGTCAGCGAAGAAAAAGCTAATCTTAACAACCTTCGTTTAAAATACGAAGACTCCATAAGAAACGCATATACAGCGACTTTCCCGAGTCAAGAACAAGCTGCCGGCATAAAAAATGAAAATTTAACCACTGCTCAAATATGGAATTTTATACATAAAAGCGAAGGCAATTACACTGAAATCGAGAAATTTATCAAAACTAATGCAGAACAAAAAACCGGATTATACCTGTACGAATTTATTAATTCATTAGCAGATAAAGATTTACGCGATGTCCCTGCTGATGTTTTGCAATCGCATCTAACAACATATTGCCCTGATAACTATCCTTTAGATGTGTATTTGAAAGGCATTCTGCCTGCAAGAATATCTTTAGAAAAAATCCGTCCATGGCGTGAAACTCTTCACGAAAACTTTTACCCGACTCTAAAAGATAATCACACAGCGGCAAAAATTATGGATTGGATTAACACAAATATCACAGTGGACAATGAAGGCAATTATTACAATTGTCCTATTTCGCCGCTCGGCGTCTACGAACTTCGCTATTCCGACAAACGTTCAAGAGATATATTTTTTGTCGCAGTATGCCGTTCCATGAACATTCCTGCTTATTTAGACGGTGCTACTAATCAGTTGTTTGTATATGAAAACGACAGTTGGCAGCCTGTCAACTTTGAAGAAGAAGCGAAGCCGGCAGCTACCGGTTCTTTAATCTTAACGCACAACTTGGGCGATGATGTCAAACCCGAATACTGGATACATTACACTATTGCTAAATATCAAGACGGCGATTTTGTCACCTACGACTTTGAAAACGACTCGCGCGTTGCCAACTTTCCTGTACAATTAGAGATAGAATCCGGATATTACATGCTTTCAACCGGCAACAGATACAGTGACGGCACAACTTTATCAAGATTAGAATTTTTCAACCTTAATGCGGGAGAAACTGTTCATAAAGAAATAATACTCAGACCTTTAACGCTACGTCACGAAACTTACGGCAGCATCAATGTCAATAAAGAAATCACAATTTCGGGTAAAAAGCAAACTCTTAGCAATTACATCGGAAAAGATGAAATAATATTGGCTTTCATTGACCCAAATAGAGAACCCACAAAACACTTATTTAAAGACATTTCCGCCTTCAAAAAACAATTTGAAAAATGGAACGGAAAAATTCTGTTTGTAATACCTTCCGACAAACAAACAGCTGACTTTAATCCTGCTCAATGGAATTTACCAAAGCAGTCACTGTTCATCTACGATGAAAATTCAAAATGGATGAACAACATCTTAACATCTACAAATCAAGAATTTAGAGACAACTATCCTCTTGTTTTCATTGTGGACGGCAACGGTGAACTTACATTTAAGACAGAAGGCTACCGCATAGGCACCGGCGAGCTGATTTACAAGAGTTTGAAATTGTAAAAATTCTTTGCGTTTTTTCTTTTATTTAAAACTGTTTCGTATATTTGCAATTGTATTGTAAAATCATCATTATGAAACGCATCCCTATAGGTATCAGCAGCTTTGAACGTTTAAGAGAAGAAGATTACTATTTTATCGATAAAAGCGATTTATGCAGAGAAATCATTGAAGACCTTGATTTGATAGCTGTTTTGCCTCGTCCGAGACGTTTCGGAAAGACGTTGAATATCTCCATGTTACGCTGTTTTTTCGAGAAAAAGAAAGACGGTACTTCACGCCGTGATTTGTTCAAAGGCTTATCTATTGAAAGATGGAAAGACTTCGACAAACATCAGGGTCGCTATCCGGTGATTTCTTTCTCATTCAAAGAAGCTAAAGGCAGGACGAAAGAAGAAGCGTTTTTGGCTATAAAACAGGAAGTCGCAAAAGAATTTAGTAGTCATATCGAATTATATGACAACGATGTTTTTACACGTAAAGAAAAAGAACTTTTTGATATGTTTTTAAATATGGAAAGTTCTGTCGAAGAATTGTCTTTAGCATCTTCTTTACTTTGCAAAGGATTATCAAAACTTTACAACGAACGCGTAATGGTATTCATTGACGAATACGACACTCCGGCTCAAGCTGCCTGGCTCAACGGATATTATGATGACATGATTAACTTCATACGTCCTTTTATGAGCGCAGCCTATAAAGATAACGAATATCTCATGCGCGGCGTTGTCACAGGCATAATGCGTGTTACCAAAGAATCTATTTTCAGCGGACTGAACAATTGTACCGTCTACTCCATTTTAGATAGAAAAACAAATTCCGATTTCGGGTTTACTATAGAAGAAGTCCATAATATGCTGTCGGATTATAATGCTTTACAATATGAAAACGATGTGAAAAAATGGTATGACGGCTATATCTTCGGTGGAATAACAATCTTCAATCCTTGGTCTATCCTTAACTATGTTAATAACGATTGCGATTTTAAGCCTTATTGGGTAAATACTTCTTCTAACGATATTATCAGAAACCTTATTTCAACAGGCTCTATTCAGTTGAAAAACGAGTTTATCCAACTTATTGAGGGCAAAGCATTATATTACAACGTTCACGTAGACCTCATCTTTCCTGAAATAAAGCAAAGAGACGACAGTATCTGGTCTTTTTTATATTTTTCCGGATATTTGAAAGCGGAACATGACCACAGAAACGAAGAATGCTTCGATATTTATAAGCTGACTATTCCGAATGTAGAAGTCAGAATGGCTTATATTAATATGGTTCAAACGTGGTTCAGCATGGCACCGGTTACCAACGACCGTCAAAGACTGATGTTAGATTCTTTGAGAAAGAAAGATTTTTATATGTTCGGAAAGGTGTTTCAGGAGTTTATCATAGAGACGCTCTCATTCTTCGACACGTCAGGAAAATACTGCGAAGCTACTTATCAAGCTTTTCTACTCGGCTTGTTGGTGAACATGATTGATTATATTGTGACAAGCAACACCGAAGCCGGTTACGGAAGATACGACATCATGCTTTCTCCTCGCGAGAAAACAAAGCCCGGATTTATCTTCGAGCTGAAAACTTTACGCGATACCAACGACCCAGCTGACAAAGTCGTTGCCGATGCTATCAAACAAGCTGAAAGTAAGGAATATATGACAAGTTTGAAGCAGCAAGGCGTTAAAGACATCACCATCATCGGCGTAGCTTTTGATGGCAAGAAAGTTACGATGGATAAGAAAGAGATTTCTTAAGACATTGAAATTACAAAGCATCTGCAACTATTTCGGCAATAGTCTTAATAGTTACGCCCAGTTTATATTCAAGGTTAATACTATTCAATTGGTCTACACAATTATGGCAAGGTGTGACAACGATTTTTGCGCCTGTAGCACGTATTTGGTCGGCTTTAATCTTGCCGATTTTCATACGTCTTTCGTTGTATTCACTCATGGCAAGCTGACCGCCGCCGCCACCGCAACAGAAATTATCTTCTCTATTGGGATTCATCTCAACAAAATTAGAGCAGCAAGCGTTGACAATATAGCGTTGTTCTTCTATAACACCGCCATTTCTTACAAGATTACAAGGGTCGTGGATAGTAACGAGGTCGGTAATTTTAGTTTTGTCGGGTTTAATACGTCCGTCACGGATATATTGTGCTAAAAGTTCTACCGCTGTGATAGTCTTAACAGGATATTTCTCCTTCATCCAATTCGGACCTTCCCAGCGCATAGCACGGGAGCCATGACCACATTCTCCCAAAATAATAGTATCGGCGCCATATTTTATAGCTTCATTTACCAATCGCTCAGTAATTACGCGCGCACCTTCTTCATCGCCAACAAAATAAGCGTAATTTGTAATATCATAATAATCAGTGGATAATGTCCAAGATTCTTTTGCAAGATAAAACACTTTAGCTATAGCACTTATCGACAGCGGGAAAAACTTAGGCTCGCGAGGATTTACCGTATACAGCATTTTTACTCCACTTTGATTCAACGGAATAGTTGCATTATCGTCATTAACTTCATACTGCAAATCATCATTAAGCCAAGTAATAGTATCAATAAAATCTTGTTTTGATATCGCCATATTATTGCCGGTGTTCAGAGCAGCATCCACCGTAGATTGTATACTTTTAGGTACTAATCCCATTTGTTGCAGCATCATTCTGCCGGTTCTCACCACAAAAGGAATATCAACACCTACAGAGCAATGAGCCACACAACGCCCGCACATAGTACAAGCTCCGAAAAGAGTATCAACCATTTTATCAATAGTTTCATCATCAAGCTCGTGAGTTCCTGTCAATTTCGGAAAAACCTTTCCTGCAAATGTATGATAACGTCTGTATATACCGGCGACCAAATCAACTTTTGCAGCAGGCATATATTTTTCTTCTTTTAAAGCAATATAATATTGGCAACTTGTTCCGCACAGACCACAATGAACACAGCTATTAAGAGCAGTTATCAATTTAGCATTCAAATGGCTGTTTAGAAAATCAAGAGCTTTCTGTTTTCTTTCGGTTAAATCTTCTTGCATAGCTCTAATGTTTTTTATTTTTCATAGACCACACTCCTCTTTTGCCATAAAATGCACCTAACTGATAGCGTGCCGACAAAAAATAAATTACATGCCGTAACTTTCCTAAAGGCATATATATGAATAAAATTGTTCCCATTATAAACAATGCTGGTTGTGTCCATGTACTATAAGGAGCAACCATTACAATTGCAGAAAACATCTGGAAGAGCGTGACAAAGATATTCGACAAATAGTCATCTATATTCGACAACGCTTTCAATTCTTTATTGGTAAAGCGTTTAATTAAAATCGCCACGCCACATAAAGAGCTAACCGCCAAAGCTACAGCAAAAAACAATCTTAAATACACAACAAATGTCCAATTACTACTAAAAATAAAACATGAAGTTCCATCTCCCATCTCACAATTTCCTGTATACGGGAGCATAAAATTAGTGAAAATCAATTGTAGCAGCAATAATATTATTGAAGTAAAAGTTCCGATATGATAAATAATTCCTGCAATATAAGTAGGCAAATGCAGATAAGCGGATTCTTTATGTGTAGGCAACATAGCTTTGGTGCATGAGAACGTGACACCGTCTGCCACTGAGCCTTTAGGGTCAGCATAATCTTTAGGTTGTTTAATAAGTTTTAGGAACCATCTAAGACACGACACAAAGCAAAAAACAAGTGCCGCTATCAAAAGCCAATGAAAGATTGTCATAAAATAGATATTAAGATATTAAACACAGCCATCAGGTTTAGGGAGACCTGCAATTTTACAGGCACCACGAGCAGGACCTTGAGGAAACAGTGTATATATTTCTCTCAAACGGATGCCGGTATCTTGGCATATACTTCTAACCATCGGAGCCATGTCTGTTTTCTCCCAATGAGAACGAATGTTTTTGATTACAGCCCAATGCTTTTCTGTAAGTTCGCCTGTGCCATCTTGTTTTGCAAATAATTGAGCAACTTCCTCATTCCATTCTTTAGGATTAACGAGAAAACCATCACCATCGACTTCAAAAGTCTTACCTTCTATTTCGAGTATAGCCATAATTAAAATTTTTAATTGGGAAAATAATTAAAGAACAGAGCCTTCCACCGGGATCGAACCGGCGACCTGTTCATTACGAGTGAACCGCTCTACCTGCTGAGCTAAGAAGGCTGATTTTGAAAGTGCAAATTTAAACGTTTTTTTTTAAAATCATATCATCATTTTAAAAAAGGTATGATTTTTTATTGCGAACAAAAAATTCTATATAAATTATTGATTTTTTCGTCAAAAATGTATAGCTTTGCACAAATTTTTTTATTAGAAAACAAATGAAAAATTATTTTTTTATTTATGAATTGTTATCTATCCTCAGCAATGAGAGATATGTTTGCATTAAGAACAGAGACGCCTTTCTTGAATTATAGAATAATCATGAAAAACGACATTGCACTTAATCAAAACTAAAAAATTAACAAACTAAAAATAAAAAAATCATGGAATTACCATTTGCAGAATCGTACAAAATAAAGATGGTGGAACCTATTCACCGCAGCACACGTGAAGAACGTGAACAATGGATAAAAGAAGCTCATTACAATGTATTTCAACTGAAAGCAGAGCAAGTTTATATAGATTTACTAACAGATTCCGGAACCGGAGCTATGAGCGACAGACAATGGGCTGGCATTATGTTAGGAGACGAAAGTTATGCCGGTGCTACTTCATACTTCAAAATGAAAGAAGTCATCAACCGCATTACCGGTTTTGAATATGTACTTCCTACTCACCAAGGACGTGCCGCAGAAAACGTGCTGTTTTCATGTTTGGTAAAAGAAGGTGATTATGTTCCGGGAAATTCACATTTTGATACAACAAAAGGACATATTGAATCACGTAAGGCTTTTGCAGTAGACTGCACCATAGACGAAGCTAAAGACACTCAATTGGAAGTTCCTTTTAAAGGTAGTGTCGACATCAACAAATTGGAGAAAGTTTTAATTGAACACGGCGATAAAGTACCTTTTATAATCGTCACTATCACCAATAACACAGCCGGTGGACAACCTGTTTCTATGCAAAACCTTCGTGAAGTACGTCAATTAGCAGACAAATACAACAAAAAAGTTATTTATGACTCTGCTCGTTTCGCTGAAAATGCTTATTTTATCAAAACACGTGAAAAAGGTTACGAAAATAAAACTATCAAAGAAATCTGTAAAGAAATGTTTTCTTATGCCGATGGTATGACAATGAGCGCAAAGAAAGACGCTATCGTCAACATGGGCGGTTTTATTGCTACCAACATCCAAGAATGGTACGACGAAGCTAAAGTTAAAGGCATCGTTTTTGAAGGATATATCACTTACGGCGGCATGAACGGAAGAGATATGAATGCTCTTGCTATCGGCTTGGACGAAAATACAGAATTCGAGAATTTGGAAACAAGAATTAAACAAATAGAATACCTCGCAAAACGTTTAGATGAATTTGGAATACCTTATCAACGTCCCGCAGGTGGTCACGCTATCTTCATTGATGCTCCGAAAGTCCTGACTCACGTTCCGAAAGAAG
>JALNXP010000093.1 GCA_023230285.1 Bacteroidales bacterium
TTGCCGAAATGCTTGTTTTTGATGAAGATGAAAGCGTTTATGTTTCTGATTTAACTGCCGAAGCCGAGAAATATTATGCCTGCGAGGTTATTATCCCAAATTATGATACTTTGTTTGCAAAAACATTCGTTCCAAAGCCTTCTGTAATCGAAAATCCGGAGATAATAGTTGTAGCCGGTATTGATAATGAGGGCAGGTCATATCCTTCCGTAAAATTTACTTTCAACACTAATCCTGATGATGAATTGTATTTTCATGTCGTAATAAAAAGGATTAGGCTATACGATCCAAGTCGTGAATATCCCTTATATAATTCTTTAGACCCGATTATTCTCCATGAAGGATTGAATTATCCCGTCTTTTCTAATGAAATCATAGATGAAGATTTTTACACTATAAATCTTTCATATTTCACCGGCAGCTATGGAAGTGCCACAAATCCTTATTCTATAGGCGGTACCGTTGTGCATCCAATATTTGTCGAGCTGCGAAGCGTGAGCGAAGATTATTATCATTTTATAAAACAATATTATTTATTTAACGATTATCTTGAAAGCATCGGCGAGATTATGACCGGTCCGGTGCAGCCTGTGCAGATGTATTCTAATGTTACTAACGGCTATGGCGTTTTTGCCGGATTGTCGGTTTTTGTTACAGATACAATTTTCCCTCCGGGATATACTTATAATTAATGTGCTGTTTTTGATAAATGTTGATGTCGAATTATGTAAACAAAGATAAATATGAGAATTAGTGTCAATAAAATATCGCTGATAATAAGCTTATTATGTTTGTTCACAGTCAAGCTTTATTCGCAGCAGCATTATATTTCCGGCTTTGTCACAGATGCTAAAACAGGTGAAAAACTTATCGGCGCAAGTGTAGTGATAGACAGTACTTTAAAGGGTGTGGCGACCGACAATGTCGGCTATTTTTCACTTCAAATTACTATCCCGACAATTCTTCGCATATCTTATACAGGTTATGATACCGAGTTTTTGCCAATAAATGATGATAAGAAATTGTTTAAAATATTTTTGTTACCCAAAAGCACCGATTTGGCGGAGGTTGAGATTGTGTCTGCTCAAGAGGTTGTTACACAGCAATTTAACATCAGTACCATCACGAGTAAGGATATTGAGAAGCTGCCGGCTCTTACCGGTAAGCCTGATGTTATAAAAGCAGCTCAGCTGTTGCCGGGCATCGAGCCGATGAATGAGGCTACAAGTACTATAATTGTGCGTGGCGGAAATCCGGGCGAAAATAATTATCTGTTTGATAATGTGCCTATTATCTATGTTAACCATCTCGGCGGCTTTATGTCGGTGTTTAATCCGGATATGATTAATTCTATCGATATTTATAAAGGCGCTTTTCCGGCTAAATATGGCGGAAAACTTTCTTCAATATTGGATATTGTTCAGCGTGAAGGAGATAAATATAAGTACAAAGGCTTTGTTAGCGCAGGTGTCACAGATGTGTCTTTTACTTTTGAAGGCCCCGGCGGATTGAAAAATTCGAGCTTTATCATCACCGGAAGAAAAACTTTTATCGATTTTTATTACCTCGCTATCAGCGCAATTACAAAATATATCGACTCGCAGGATTATGGAATAATGTATGGATTTCATGATGTAAATGCTAAGTATTCGTGGCACCCTGACGACAAAAACAGCTTTCATGTTAATGTCTATGAAGGCGATGACTATCTGAACATCTGGCAAGATGAAGAAAAAAAATTGACAGGTAAGAAGTCTTACATGCACTTTGGCAGTACGTGGGGCAATTTTCTTGTGTCGGGCAGTTGGAATCGCATTGTAAATCAAAAGATGTTCGTGTCAAATACTATCTCTTATTCTCAATACAGATTGAAAAATAAGAATACGCTTTATGACGAAACTCGTTTAGATACTGTTGATTATCAAGTGATGTCACGTTCATCGGTGAAAGATTTTTTATTACAATCCAATTGGAAATATTCTATCTTTAAAAATTGGAATATCGAATTTGGATTGCATTCATCGTTATTGCTGAATAATCCTAATGAATATACGAATAATTTTTCTACTGTCAATGTTTTGTCGGAGACGATATACGGTAATAATACTAATTTGTTTTTTGAAAATAAGATAAGGTTTTTAAAGATAGTGGAAGCTAATGTCGGTGTGAGGTTAACTAATTATTATACAGAAGGATACAACAATTTTGCTGTTGAACCTCGTCTGAGAATTAACGCTGCCGTTTCAAAAAATCATGTTCTTAATTTTTCGTATATGAGGGTTACGCAAAGTTCACATCTTTTATTTACTCCCGGTTCTATAATGAACAATGAAGTCTGGGTGCCCGCCGGTGCAGACATAGCATCTTCGTACTCCGACCAAATATCATTGGGCTGGAAAGGCGATTTTTATGACGGAGCTTTTAGTGCCGAAGTAGATGCGTATTATAAGACATTGCATAATTTGGCGACTTATAAGGAAGGTTTCTCAACGCTTGTCGGAGATGGCAATTGGCGAGATAAAATAGTTTCGGGCGGAAGTGGAAATGCAAAGGGCGTGGAGCTGTTTGTTAAAAAGAATACAGGTAAATGGACCGGCTTTATGAGCTATTGCTTGTCAGATGCTAAACGCAGTTTTGATGAAATCAATGATGGAGAAGAATTTGTCTTTGAATATAATCGCCCACATTCTTTTTCTTTTAACTTAGCTTACAAACCCAATAACAAATGGTCGTTTAGTGCTTTGTGGGTCTGTCAGTCGGGCTTGCCATATACTCCTGTGTTGGCGGTGCAGCAAGTGCCGGTAATTAACCTCGACAACGGAGAAGTCTACTATGAAAATTCTTTTGTGTATGGTGAAAGAAACAGTGCCAAGATGAAACCTTATCACCGGCTGGATGTAGCCGCAAAATATACTAAATATGGCAAGCGTGGCAGAAAAGTCGAGTGGACATTTTCGGTATATAACGCTTATTGTCAGCAAAATCCGTTCTATTATTATTACGCCCACGAAGGCGGTCGCTATAACGAATGGGATATTAACCAAGAGCTGTATCTGTACCAATTGTCATTTTTTCCGATAATACCTTCATTTTCATATAAGGTATATTTGTAGAATATTGAATGAAGATTAAAGATAGTTGTCCATGCGTTTAATGTTTGTCAATACCTACATATAGCTGACCGTTTATTATCCCTTACGGTAGTTTTTCATACAAATCCGGACGGAGGTTGCGGGTCTTCTCCAATGATTGCTCTAATCGCCAATTGGCGATTTCTTTGTCGTTGCCGGATAAAAGTATGTCGGGGACAGCAACGCCTTTATATACCGGCGGACGCGTATATACCGGCGGCGACAGCAATCCGCTCTGAAAAGAGTCTGTCAACGCACTTGTCTCATCGCTTAATACTCCCGGAATGACCCTGATTATCGCATCAGACATGACCATCGCAGCTAACTCGCCGCCGGTGAGTACATAATCTCCTATAGATAGCTCTTTGGTGATGTACATATCTCTAAGTCGCTGGTCTACACCTTTGTAATGCCCACACAAAATTATGATGTTCTCCTTTAAAGACAAAGTGTTCGCAGTCTCCTGATTAAAAGTGTCGCCGTCAGGAGTAGTGAAGATAATTTCATCATAATCCCTTTCCGATTTTAACTTGTCTATCAAGTCGGCTATTGGCTGTATCATCATGACCATGCCCGCACCCGGACCGTAAGCATAGTCGTCTACTCTTTTATGTTTGTCTGCTGTATAATCGCGTATGTTATGAATATGTATCTCGACAATTTTCTTGTTTATCGCTCTTTTTATCATCGAAAGACTGAATGGTCCTTCAAACATCTCCGGAAATATGGTTAAAATATCTAAGCGCATAAAATCTTTTTATTTTTATTGCAAAAATAATATTATATTTTTTAACTATATAAAAAATATAATGTAAATTTGTAGCGTAAATATTAACCGTTAAAAAATTTAGCTATGAAAAAAATTACATTTATTTATTTAGCGTAACTTTGTCGTTGAATGTTATGGCACAGGAAAAGTACGCCGTTTTAAATTCATTATCCTTTCCAATTGCGCCGAGCATTCTTGATTTGGAGACAAATTGGGTTGATGTTGTCACCACTTGTCCGGTCGGATACGAAGAAGACAGCAACGGAGATGTCTCAATCTCTACAGCAGAAGGGCTTGCATGGCTTATATCCACTGTTAACGGTTTAAACGGACAAACCGCAAATACTTTTGAAGGTAAAACGATTTCATTAACAGATAATGTCGACATTTCTGCTAATATTTGGACACCAATAGGAAATCAGAATGCGTTTTTTAAAGGAACTTTTAATGGAAATGATTTTGAAATTGAAGGAATATATATGCTTGATTTTGCTACCGGTGACAATTATGCTTTATTCGGATATTTACATAATGCTACCGTTAAAAATATCGTTTTGAAAGACGGAGTTGTCGGCGGTAATCTTAATGTAGGGACAATAGCTTCTACCTCTGATTCACTTTCTGTTATCGATAAATGCTTTGTGAGTACTATCGTCAATGGCAGCCAATGCTCAGGAGGAATAGTGGCTGTCAACAGATGTTCAACAGTCAGTAATTGTTGCTATTGTGCTAATGCTATTGGCGCTATGGTAAGTACCGGTGGTATTGTTGGTTGCAATTTGGCTGATGCAGACATCGCTGATGCTCTTGTCGTCAATTGTTATTGTGTTACCGATTTTGCCAGCAATTATTCGTCTTTAAACAATGGTGGTATAGTTGGCGTAAATAATGGAAGCGCAACCGAGAAGCAAGCTGTCGTCAAAAATTGTTATTCGGCAATTACCGGCATGTATGGCGTCTCTTGCGGAAATATTGCCGGTAGAAATTTGTGGGGCGGAACAATAGAAAATTGCTATTATTTGGAAAACGAAAATCCTTTTTGCGGGGTAAATTACGGTGATAGCTATAATATTTCAAGCTTTTATTTGGAAAATTTGCAGTGGCTGCTTTCCGAGCCGGTTATCATAGGTAATGAAATCGACAATTTATTGGATGCACTAAATGCCTGGGTTGATGAACAAGCTGATGATGAATATGAAGAATGGTGTGAAGAAGATGGCGGAGGAAAAATCGAATACCCTGTGTTTTGTTTTAATACTACTGCAATTGAAAACCATGAAACCGTCAAAAATACTATTTTGGCATACCCTAATCCTTGCAAAGAAATACTAACATTATCAGGAGAAAATATCTGTTCGGTCGAAGTATACGACTTCGAAGCTAAGAAAATATTGTCAATGCGCTTTGACAATACATCTTACGCCAATATAAATGTAAAAGATTTGAAATCAGGAGTTTATCTTGTAAATGTGATAGATGGCTATGGTAATAGCTATGTAGTGAAAATATTAAAATAATATCATCGCAAAATCAATCAAATGTGCATCTGCAACAGATGCACATTTGATGTTTTAATCAGGCAAATTTTTTATTTGGCATATTGTTGATTTTAAGTTGTTTTTTTATAACTTTGCAACTTAAAATATATTTATATGCGAAAATTTATTTCACTCGTAATTGCTGTCCTTATCATGCAGTTAGCATCATTGTTTTTTGTGAGTTGCACAAAAAATAATGATACAACTATTATACTGCCGACAATCCGCAATGTCAAGCCTTTAGAAGATATACTTCCGCAAGAGCTGATTGATGTACTTGATACAATTTATGATGGCTTTGACCCTCCGATAATTGAAGGTGAATTTCTTGCAGAACCATACAAATTAGTTTATTCAACGGAATTTTATGACAGTATTGGCTATGTATGGGGACCAAAATATCTTCGATTCGAAAATCAAACTATTGATAATACAATAATCTACAATGCAAAGCAGGGAACTTCTACTGTTAATAATGCCACAGTGTACCTCAGAGGCAGAGGCGATAATTTTACAGCATATATGATTGAAAAAAGAATCGATGAACATACCGGAAATAATAAAACAACTACCTCGGTTATGACCGGCACAATGAACAATTATGGTATCAAAAATTATACCTTCTCTTACATGCTTACAGAAACTGACGGCGATGAACATACCGTAAGCCCAAACACTATACGAAAATTTGTAGACGGAAATAATTTAGCAGAAAAATATGACTGGTAACAATAGAACAAAATCATTATTGAATATTATACTTCTTATTTTAATATTCACTTCATTATCAATATCTTCCAATGCACAAATACGCCGAAACAGCTATCGGCGCACAGGCTATTGCCCAAATATAGAATATAAAGTCTTCGGCGGAATAAAAGTAGGTGCCAACTTAACATACTTTAAATATAGCGACCCCGAAATCAACGACTTGTACAGCTCAAATATCCTTAATCCCATGCCATTAATCGGCGGCTTCTTCGAATTTAAAATATGGGACATCATCAATTTGGGAACAACCATAGAATATAAGAGCTTCGGCACCATTATCAACCCTAACGGATTAGTCGAAAAATATAAATATACCGCCCATAATATCGACTTCGCCCTGCCAATTTATTTTGATATACCGGCAACTAAATTATTTAATCCGTATATTTTAGTTCAACCGGAAATGTCTTATACTATGGGCGGAAAAATCTATCTTAAAGATATTTTTGATGAGTATACTGCTAAAGTTGGAAATGCCAATATTACTCGACTTAATTGTGCTGTAAAATGCGGCGTTGGCGGAAAATTTATCTTCTGGTCAGGACAAAGACAGTCTTACTTGCGAGTGGATGTAGGCTATAATTTAGGCTTAAGCGATACATTTTCTAAAATGGAAATCAATGAATCTTCTGAAGCTCTTAACTTGAACCTTTACGAAATTAACGGCACAAGAAAGAGTAGGGGATTGGAAGTGTGTTTGTCGTATGCGGTATCTATTAAGTAGTTAGATGGCTTGTTTAGTGTTTAATCGTTTAGTTTAATTGATATATTTATGAGAAATTTTTTTGTTGTTTGTGTTGTTGCGCTGATGACGATTTTTAATTGTTCTGCCAAAGAAGGTATGTGGATGCCACTATTATTGCAAATTTTTAATGAAAAAGATATGCAGGAGGCAGGACTGAAGCTTTCTGCGGAAGATATTTATTCCGTCAATCATTCTTGTCTTAAAGATGCTGTGATGATTTTCGGCGGCGGCTGCACCGGCGAAGTTGTTTCTAACGAAGGACTTTTACTTACCAACCATCACTGCGGCTATGGCAGCATCCAAAGATTAAGCTCTATCGACTACGACTATCTTACTGATGGCTTCTGGGCAATGCAACGCAATGAAGAACTGCCGTGTCAAGGTTTGACAGTTAGCTTTTTAATACGTATGGATGATGTCACTAACAAAGTTCTTGATGGCGTTGACGACAATTTGTCGCAAGCAGAAAGAGAAAATATTATTAAAGAAAGATGTAAAAGTATAGAAAAAGAAGCAGTTGAAGGTACTCATTATAAAGCCGAAGTAGAACCGTTTTTCTATGGCAACGAATATTATCTGTTTGTATATGAGGTGTTTAAGGATGTCCGCTTGGTTGGCGCACCGCCTTCTAACATCGGAAAATTCGGTGGCGATACCGACAACTGGGAATGGCCTCGTCATACCGGTGACTTCTCTGTCTTCAGAATTTATGCCGATAACGACAACAACCCTGCTGAGTATTCTGCCGATAACAAGCCTTATACGCCACGCAATTTCCTGAAAATCTCTTTAGATGGCGTTAAACAAGATGATTTTACTTTCGTATTTGGCTACCCCGGATACACTAATGAATATCTACCCGCAGCCGCTGTAGCATCTATCACGGAAGTAGATAATCCTATCCTTATTGATGCTGCCGGAAAACGCATAGAGATAATGAAAAACTATTCCGCACAATCACCAACGGTGAGATTGCAATATGCCGGAAAAATCGCAAGCATCGCTAACGGCTGGAAAAAACGTATCGGCGAATCTCTCGGCATAAAACGTATTGACGGCGTACAACAAAAATTAAACTATGAAGATGCGTTCCAAGATTGGGCTGAATCACAAAATAAATATACAAACGTAATTCCAACTCTCAACGAGGCTTATGAAAACCTTAACCCATATAAAGCTGCTGCCCGATATATCACACAAACAATGCTGGCTGTGGAAGTTATATCTTTTGCAGGTAAAAGCCGTAAACTTGTAAATACTTCTATTGATGATCCGAAAAACAAAGAAGCTATCCAACAGAATATAAATAACTTAAAATCTTCAGCAGCAGCATTTTTCAAAAATTATTATCAACCTATTGATGAAGAAGTTTGTGCTGTACTTTTACAAATGTTCTTTGAAGGTGTCTCCCCCGAATTTATACCCGAAGAACTTAATGATTTAATGCAACGCTTTGATAATGATTATGTTGCCGTTTCAGATTATCTCTTCGATAAGTCGATGTTTTGTAATATTGAAAAATTAAACAACTTCTTAGATACATACAAACCTTCTCATTATAAGAAGATTACGAAAGATCCGGCTTACATCATTTATAATTCTTTATTAAACATGTATAATGATGACATCATCTCTGAAATTGCTTATTATCAAGGTAATATTGACAGCACTATGCGTTTGTACATGAAAGCTCAGCGCGAAT
>JALNXP010000094.1 GCA_023230285.1 Bacteroidales bacterium
CTTCCCATCGTTCTGATCGCAATTCCACTGATTCTGCAGACGTTCTTCATTTTCTTCGTTGCATACGGGGCGGCGAAATTGTTTCGTCTTCCGTTTGACATCGCTGCGCCGGCCGGAATGATCGGGGCGTCGAATTTCTTCGAATTGGCGGTGGCGGTATCCATTGCCCTCTTCGGAACGACAAGTCCGGCAACGCTCACGACAACGGTCGGAGTGCTTACGGAAGTCCCGATCATGCTGACCCTCGTGAAAATCGCCAACAGCACCAAAGACTGGGATTGGGGCAATAAGGTCGTAAGCGGGAACAATACGTAAATTCAGGAAGATATTCGGAAAATGTTAGCCTGTTTCCTAGAGAAGCATATGCAGATCAGACCAGAGTACATAATAGCGAAACGGGAAACGCGCATGCAACAAAGGCGAAAGAATACGTCAAACAGAAGAAAGGTACGACGGCCGAATACCTACGGGTGCACGGGACAAAGCCCCAAAACTGGCATACAACGGGATGGATTTACAAGAACAAGTACTATAGAAAGAGTATCTTTACCCATGCAGAGTGCCTTGTTTCGTTAAGTATGATTGAAGATTGCATGAACAAGATATAGATCTTCAGCGGATCGCATTCGGATACCGGGACATTGAGTACTTCTTCCTGTGTGCCGTCTACATCTTCCTGCCGTATCCCAGCTCTATGTCTGTAACAGGATCTGAGGAAAACTACGACCACACGAATGATTGCCATGAGTCATCAGAATCCATTGACAAACAGGAATGCAGACGAACCGAAAAAATCCCAGACAATAGGATTGTCATAAGTAAGGTTTTTGGCAATACAGGATATCGTTTTGCTGTTTGGGTTCATCTACAGGAAGAGATGGGCGAGTCAGGCAAGGGATCATGATCGCCTTTGGGCCGACGAGCGAATATCCTGTACCGCTTTTGATGGTATCGATAAAATCCTGAAGTCCCGTCAATTTGTGGTCGAACGAGATGCCCCTGACATCTTCTTTCAGCTGACCGATAAAATGGATGTCGCTACCGCTGGTCATCGGTAGTCCATAGCTTTTTGCATAGGCATAGGCTCGTTCATCAGATGCAAGAGAATTGCCCGAATTCGATACTTCCACAGCATGGACATCATAGGGATGAGGATGGATGGCGGGAATGTATTCACGCTCCCGGAAAGGGTGGGCTTGTACCATCAAACCACCTGCATCATCCACCGTCCGGAACAATTCGTGGTGTGACATTTTCATGATCTCTGGATGGTTCGAAATCCATGCTTCATCCAGTCCATAGATCAGATATTCGTCACAATCGAAGTTGTATTCAATGCCAAAAAAGACCTGAAGACCAAGACGGTCTCCTTCATCTTTGGCTTCATGATATCCAAGGCAGTATCGTCTGACCCGCTCTTCCCAGGGCAGTTCCTTGCTGACGGCACAGTTTCCATTGAAGAAATGGTCTGTGACGATGATGCCACTGTATCCTCGTTCCAAATAATAATTGATATATGCTTTCGCATCTTGGGGAGAGCATGCGCTCCCTCGGTTGGTGTGAAGGTGTGTCTCGTAAGAATATGGTCTTGCTGTTTCAATGATCAAGCATGAAGAAACACATTCGTGCATTGTTGTATGGTCCTTTCCATGGCCAGACAATGGGTTGTCCTTTGACAGGATTTCCTTGATCCGTCACAGCGTAAATCCATTCGCTTTGCGGCCTATTGTCAACCAAGTATGTTGTGATGAAACTCCAAATATCTTTTGCGACTTCCAAATATTGCGGCTCAGATGGATGTCGCTCTGCCATCTGAAGAAAAGCGACGACCGCTTCCGCCTGTGGCCAATGAGGACGAAGGTGAGGAAATGATGCATCGTCTATCAAAGAATGCATTTGATAAGCTTCCTTGAAACAATTGGTTATCGCCTTGTCACTGAGCCTTTCCATTTCTTGATGGACGGAGGGTGTGAGCTCTTCGGAAAGAGATGCCAAGAGCCACGCCGTTTCGATGTCGTGACCATAAGAACGATAGTCGTTGATGACATGAAGTTCCTCATCAAAGAAGATGGCAAAACGTCCATCGGCATCCTGCATAGAGGAGAAAAGAGAGCAGAGTTCTTCCATTTCCTGCTTCCTTTTCGGTGTTGGAGCTATCTTCTGTAAGGAATCAAAGGCTTCCAATACATGAAGTTGTGTTTGGAGACTCTTTTGTCCGCTATGAGCCGATTTTTGCATTTTCAGCAAAGTCGCAGAGTTTTCAGCAAAGAATCGGTTCAACGTCTCTTTGTATCCCTTGTTTCCGTCTTTGAAATATGCCAGCAGAATGGCCTCCAGTTGGAGCGCAAGAACCTTTGCCTTCTCATCGTGAGATGCCTGATAATAGGAACAGAGACCGGTGATGGCGAACGAAAGATTAAACGCGCTCTTCGTACCATCAAGGAGTTGCCCGTCAAAACTGACAGACCATACGATGCCACCTTCTTGTCTGTCGATACCGCAACCGGTCATAAATGCAAAAGCATGCCGTGCATCGGCAAGGGAGAGTTGATCATGAAAATGAAGATTGGCTTGAGAGAAAAACCATAGGATCCGACTGTTTTCGATCATACCCTTTTCTGTACGTTTGAAGACACGAAGATTGTCATCGACCAGCCCATAGAAACCGCCATATTCTCGATCTTTCAGACTGTTCCAGAAAGGTAGCAAACAAGTGGTGATATGTTGTTCTGCCCAAAGCTTCATCGATTCATTCATTCTTTCACAGCTCCGTTGGCAATGCCATTGTAGATATATTTCTGAAGGAAGAGAAATAACACCAGCGCAGGAAGAATAGTGATGATGACTCCTGCACAGATGTAATTGTACTGATTCCCGTATTCTCCGGTAAAGGTATACAAAGATGTCGAGATTGTCACGTATTTTGTCCTTGTCTGGAGATAGAGATTGGCCATATAAAATTCCTTGTATG
Organism: Bacteroidales bacterium; assembly: GCA_023230285.1. Taxonomy (GTDB): domain Bacteria; phylum Bacteroidota; class Bacteroidia; order Bacteroidales; family BM520; genus RGIG7150. Next base: position 2,972 of record JALNXP010000094.1, read on the forward strand.
AAGATACGCCCTTCAAGATCATCACCGTAACAATGGCCGGTTTCATCAAAGGAAGTAGTATTTTGAAGAAGATCTTGATATATGAACAACCATCAATAATGGCCGCATCATCCAAAGAACGAGGGATACTATCGAAATATTGAAGGAAAATGTAAATTGCGATGATATCCGTACCGGTGTAAAGGATGATCAATCCAGGAATGGAATTGACCATATGCAAGTTGCTCATGATCTTGTACGTACCGACCTGCATTGTAACGCCGGGAATCAAATTGGCAAGGAGGAAGACGTTGCGAAGTAAAAGCCTTCCTCTGAAGTCGAACCTCTGAATAACGTAGGCGATCATAGTACCTGTGAGAATGGAACCAAGCAAGGTGAACACAATGATAAAGAATGAATTTCTGAAAGCAAGTGTCATCCTCGCTTTCCTCCAAGCGATTATATAGTTCTCCCAGTAGGTGAAAAGATGGGAGGGGATGGCAAGCGGACTAGTCGTCGCGTATTCCTGAGCTGTTTTGAATGATGCGAAGAGCACAGTGACCAGAGGAAGCAAGGCCAGAAAAGTACCCATGACCAGAACTACGTATTTTACTATCTGGATGATAATGGTTTTGAGCTTCATCTCACTCCCCCTTGAAGAATTTGCTGTAGATTAAATTTTGTAGAGCGGTAACAGCGAGGATGATGATCAGAAGGATGACGGCCATGGCGGATGCGAGGCCGACTTTCCCCGCTTCATGAGCCAACTGATGCATCAGGACGACAGTTGTGGCTGTTCCATTCATTCCATACGTGAGAACGTACGGGCCTTCGAAGGCCGAAAGAGAACCTTTGACCATCAACATGAAGTTCAAGATAACGATTGGCTTCAAACTGGGAAGAATGATGTATTGAAACTGTTGCCAGCGGGTCGCACCATCAATGGATGATGCTTCAAAAAATTCCGGACTGATGGCTTGTATTGCTCCGATGAACAAGACCATGCTTTGCCCCTGATAACGCCAAATGGAAGTTGCAGCGATGGACCAGTTGTTAATGCTTCTGTCCTTCAACCAATACGGAAGCGTTCCTTTACTGAGACCGAACAATCCTAATACGGAATCAAGAACCAATCCTCGGGAATAGAAGAAGCCGAAAATATAGCCGACAGCAAGCGCACAAACCAGATAGGGGAAGAAAAGCGTCGCCTTGAAGAAGTTTTTCAGAGGGGTTTTGAAACTGAGGATGCAGGCGAAGAAGAGAGCCATGGAGAGTTGTATGACCCCAGCTCCCATGTAATACAAACTGTTGAACAAAGCTTTGAGAATGTCGCTACGATGGAACACTTCCTGATAGTTCTGCCAACCGATGAACGTACGTTTTCCCAAATACTTCATTTTGTAGAAACTGAATTTCACCATCTCCCCGAACGGGAGATAGGTGAACAAGATCAGCAACAACAGAGGTACGACTGAAAATAAGATAATGGTTACATGTTTCTGCGTCTTCTTTTCTTGGAAGAACTTCCGAATTTTTTGGCTACGTGTCAGCGATTCGGGAGGGAGCAGAAACAGAGAGATGGACTCTTTGTTGTTTTCCATGGTTTCTTCAATCCTTTTCAAAGAGAAATACCCTGCGTAGGAGGAGAACCGAACGCAGGGCAGAAATCCTCAGTAAGGATTTCTTGTTGCGTAATCACTTCCAATGATTTTGATCTGTGCAGCGGTCCAACGCTTATTCCAGTCATCCATGATTTCATCAAAAGTTTCCTTTGATTGTCCCATCGCCGCTTCAACGATCCTTGCCTTCTGCTGATATTTGCCTAAATAGAGTTCACTCTCGGAGTTCAATTCGTCGAAGAGACCGATATCCTGTTGCTTCGGGGGATTATCGATGATCAATTTGACATTGTTGTCCTGCAACGATTTCAACGTCTTCGGATAGGTTTGTCCCTTGACGATGGGAATCCCACCGGTATCATACGAAAAGTTAGATTTTTCCGTCAGATAAGTGATGTAGTCTTTGCAGACCTGATACTTTGCCCCGGTCACAGTCTTGTTGATGGCATAAGCATAATCGGCTGCAATGGTCGCATACTGCCGTCCATCTGTATTCCATGGGAAAGCAGCAAAAACAATGTCGTCAGGATTCTTGCATAATTTCTGGGCATCGACACATGCCCATGAACCGATGCATGTACATGCGCATTGATAGTTAGCCAGAAGGTTTTTACAACTATCCCATTTCGATGTTGCAGGATCATCTTCGCAGAGTCCTTCTTTTACGCAATTGTACAGGATTTGAAGCACTTCGTAATATGGCTTACCTTTTGCGAAAGGCTCCACCATGTAGCAAAGTTTGTTTTTGTAGTCAGAATCGCCAGTCAGAGAACCCCTGGCGTTCCATTCCCAGTCAGCCAATCTGCTTCCTGCACCATAATCACAATATAAGGGGATCGCTTCGCCCTTAGCTTTCACCTTTCTCATCGCTTCGTAGAATTCCTTAGGATTCTCGGGAAGCGAATCGACACCAGCATCCTTCAAGACTTTGACGTTGTAAAGCATGCCGTACGCAGTTCCTGTCGAACTGATGCCATAAACCTGCCCATCATAAGCGAATGCACTTGCGAACTCATATACATTCTCATACTCGGAGAGTGGACCAAGACTTGCAAAGTGATCAGGAAGTTCATCTTGAGGGAGAAACACGTGTGGTATCATGCACATGTCACCCCAATTGTCATTTGACCATCTTAGCACAATGTTGGATTTGTAATCAGGGGTTGGTTCGTAGATGATCTTGACGTTCGGATACTGCTCGTTGAACTCCTTTTGATAACGGGCAAAGAGATCTTCCATCCCCTGTTTATGAGTGATGAATGAAATCTCCATTGAAATGTCTTTTCCGGCACTGGGAGATAATGTCGATTTCGTTTCTTTTGTTCCATTAGCGAAGAGTGCCATAGATGCAGCAAGAAAAACTGAACAAAGAACCAAAATTTTTTTCATGATTCCTCCTTTAATTTGTTAGCTTTACGTTTAGCTAAAAATAGAATACGACGCGTTTTCTCATTCGTCAAGGCTATTTGTACAAAAAGAGAACAAACTTATGCATACGAAAACGCCACCCCTTTTACAGGGAAGTTAAGAGGCATTTGATTGCTTCAACCGAAAGTGGCGAGCTGTGCCCACGAAGGAGTCCCGAATGGCGCTACGGACTCTCTTAAGGCGAGAGTTCCTGCTATAGTTTTTCGTCCATGCCGAGCAGGATTCTTTGAGAACAATGTTTCGACCGATTGCGTTGCGGACTGTGCCATCAAGGGAATATCTTCGTTGTAGGTGGTAAGCATTGGATGATTATGTGTGGCGGCGTAATCATCATTGAAGGATACAATGGAAGCAGATTCAGGAATTTGAATGCCGTTTTTTTTCAGCAACTGCATCAGACGAGATGCTGTTGGGCACGAGTCGCAAACGAATGCGGATGGCATCGGATCAGGCAAGATGAGTTCTTTTTCTTCTCCGAGATCAGACAGGTCCTCGATAATATGGTCTGCCTGTACCTGAATGCCCTGTTCTTCCAAGGCCTTTTGGTAACCGAGCTTTCTGTCCATAGTGATGGAACTGTAGCGTGGGTTACCCACGAAAGCAATGTCATGATGGTTCAGAGCGAGAAGCCTACAAGTCAGGGAATACGATCCATAGTAGGAATCGCTTACAATGCTGTCTGCATCGTACCCCTCAGCAGAACAACCAAGGAAGAGGAAAGGAATACCGCTTTGTGAGAGCATTGCAACATAGGGGGGAAGCATTTGACCGAGAATAATCAGAGCACTGACTTTCCCTTGAGCAACAAGAATGGGATGTCCCAGTTGGTTTTCCTTGTTCCTGTCGATGGTCTCAAGAATTGGGAAAAAACCTTTGTTCAAGAGGTCCTTGGATAGTTGTTGATACAGTAACATATAGATTGAAGTCGTGAGCAATCGTTCACTGACCAAGATACCGACATCCTTCGTCATCCCTTCGCGCATGCTTACGGCAGAGATGTTCTTCTTGAATCCGATTACATCCGCTGTCTCAAGAATCCTTTTCTTTAACTCATCACCAACACCGTCTTTATCGGCAATAGCTTTGGAAACGGTCACGACCGAAATTCCCAACCGATCGGCAATATCACGCATCGTAGGCTTCTTCTCACTCATATTTCTTGACACTACCACAAGTTTGCCCGCATGCAAAGGAAGTCGTTACACTTCTCCCCGCATGTTCTTCAGAAGTGCCCCTCATGCAATTCCTACCAATCCTACCATAACTCATGATGATATTTTCTCGTTGTCCTTCCGAAGAGGAAGGTAATAGAGCTTCCCTGCAACGTCAATCGCTGATGCGATCTTAGCCTTGCAGGAGACTTTCGCGCCCTCGCAGATGATACAGGAAGCAGGTGTGCAGCGTATTGGAGATGCCGTCAATGATGGGGCGCACATATACTTTCTCTCAGATTCAAGTACTTCCTGCGACGCGGGTTCAATCAGATCCGGTTGTTCGAAATCCGCAATGCGCTTTTCCAGCATGTCTATTGTTTTCTGGAACTTGGGTCCCATGTCCCTGACTTTCTGGATGATGCCCTTGCATCCTTTTTTGTCTTTCATGGTTGTCTTCTCCTTTCCTGATCACTTGCCATGATCCTTGCGACGAACTTCTTGACCACGATGCTTATCGCGATGAGCGTATCAGCCAGTTCCACATCCCCTCTCCTGATCTCGGATCCATTCCTGTTCGGTTGTATCCCTGTCACCAGCCTTCGCAAAAATCTCAGGGTTTTTGCTCCTCAACAGTTCCATGACGGCACCCAATAAGATTATTTCCGCTATAACTAGCGGCTACCTATGATTCAACGAAATCATAGAAAAGCCCGTTGCCTTAACGCCCATAAACGAAGGAGAAGGCTTTCCAACTACAGTCAGATTTTTGAAGATACTGCCTTTCGTCGAGATATGCTTGGAACTGTTCAAGGATAGCTAGGCAATCCATATGATATAATCGAATATATAGGTGAGGCAAAGTCCATCAACCTGCCACGGTAGACGGATACATAAGGAAGGGGATAATACTAAAGGAAAACCGATATTGCTGTCACAAGGCTTCATTCTGGGGAGACCTTTTCCCAGATTAAAAAGAATTCAAAAAAAATAAAAGTTGCTTGTCATGTATGTTTGACGTCATGAAAGGTTCTGGATGGGCATTTCAGGAGGTATTCCCATGTTCAGAAAGGACTTTTCTGACGATCTGGAGAGGGGACGGCAACATATACGGACAAGATCCCGCCTCCATCCAAACACTCCTCATTCCTGTTTCATAGTACCTTGCTTTTTGTTCTCACGTCCTTAATCCCAAGAATAAAGGAGACGAAAAAAACCTGAGAAAATCATAAACCGTCGATACGGATGTCTTGATCAGCCTTGTTGGAATTTTGAATTGGAGGTAAGCTGGACGAAGAGGTTTTCCATGGATCAAATCATTACGTCCCTTTTGGAAACGGACCAGTACAAGTTCAACATGGGGCAAGTCGCCTTCTCACAGTTTTCCTCGATGATCACCACTTGGCGGTACAAGTGCCGCAACGCGGAAGTTCGGTTCACCCAGCAAATGGTTGATGAGATCA
>JALNXP010000095.1 GCA_023230285.1 Bacteroidales bacterium
AAGTATAGACTCAAAATCCATTTGCGGGTGTTCATAAACAAGAGGCAACATCTTGGCTGCCATCTCTTTATCTATGTTGTTATCTTTGAGATATTTAAACATATCATAAATTCTGTTGTAGTCGAAAGAAGACGGGCATTGATGATGACCTTCTACGTATTTAAGCCTATGTCCGAAGAAACAGCTTACAAATTTTGGAGCATAGCCTAATTCTTCAGATATTTTTTTGATTATAGGGAAGAGGTTATTTCTATGAATATAGATGAAAGTATCTTCGGGGACATTCCATTGTATCATCTTATTTGTACGGTCATAAACGTCTGTAGGCATATTTTTGCCGATGCGTTCCAAGTAGTCGTTATCCAAAGGTATTGGAGAAGAATCTGTGTCGGGGTACATTCTGTCTGCTCCCGGAAGTACGCGTTCAAAGATGGTGGTGCCATCTAACAAGTATTTGCGGGTTTCTTCGGGTACGCCGTCAAATGCCATCTTACATCTTTCTTCTATTGTTTCAATAGCTGTTTGAACATCGTCTTCCGCAGCCCAGAATATCAGTTGAGCATCGTCTTCGCTTGCATTAAAGGCAGCAGCTACTTTTTCGAAGACATCCGCTGTTTCGGTAGGATAAATGTCTTCTGATGAAATTACATTAGGCTTTTCTATACAAGCTATAACTTTCAGTCTGTCGGATATTTCGTTGGTAAAGCAGCGGTTAGGCTGAGTAAAATGCGATAAAATGCCTTTAAATCCGGGTAAATTTACAGCGATAATTTTATCTTTTCTGTCTTTAGCATCAATTATTGGTTGATAAGAAAAGCCGTATTCGAAGAAATTGAGTTTTTTATGAGACAATTTCCAATCATCTTTTTTCATCTTTTTGTTGACGACATCTTTGATTTGAAGCAAAGCCCATTGTCTAAAACATTCGTTATGAGTAAGTTCCGGTATCAACTTAGTATGAGCGACACCTTTTATTTCTATACGAGTGCCTCCTTTACAACTTACGTTGACATCTTCGCGTCCGGCACCCATGCCTGTACGTACCTTGTTTGTCGAACGATTTAAAAAGCGTATATACTGACAGGCTTCTTTAACTTCGTCAGGGTTGACCATATCAGGGTAGGTGACAGTTTCTATCAACGGCATGCCAAGACGGTCGGTTTTGTATATTCTCACATGTCCGATGTCGGAAATTTTACGGCAAGAATCTTCTTCAACGCTGAGTTGTATCAAACGAACAGTCTTGTTTTTCAATGGTATTTCACCTTCGACACCGATGATGGCTGTCCTTTGAAATCCGGTGGGTATACTGCCGTCAAGATATTGTTTACGTGTAATATGCACTTCTCCAACAATGTTCAACTTAGATAACAATGAAATTTCGATGGCGATGTCAAGGGCTTCACGGTCAATAGGGAAAGGTGGTGTGTCATCGACTTCATAAGTGCAGGTAGTTTCATTTTTCAGCCTGTAAATGATGGTTTTTTTAGTCTTAAACTCCATCAATGCTGTGCCGTCATACACGCCAAGCTCGCTGAGAGTCGGACGCATGTGTCTGATAACTTCGGCATCATAAACGTCATTTTTGTTAAATACTCCTGCAGGACAGTGACAAAACAGCTTCTTCTTTGTCTTTAATTGCTGATGAACTTCAAGCCCCGACATAAAGCCAATCCTATCGTAAGTCGCTTGTGTAGCCTCTTTCCTCGGTACATAACCAACCTTCTCTTTAGTCGCTTCATGATTTTTTTTCGCATCGAATTTTTTTTTCATCTCTTTAAATATATTTTTTCATTTTATTATGTTTGTTACAACTTAATATCATCAGAAAAATGATTGCAAAGATAGCATTTAATTCAAATATTTTTTTCTACATTTGCAAAAAAATGATAAATGAATAAAATTCTAAAATATTCTGGAATAATTTTTACTATAATATTAGTATTGTTATTCGTTTGGAAATTTACATTTATTGTTTGGTATATCTTAATAGCAGGAGTGATTTCTTTTATTGGCGCACCAATAGTTGAAAGATTGAGAAAAATCAAAATCAAAAAAAAACATATTCCAAATTGGTTGGCGGCATTAATATCATTGTTGATTATCGTTATATTTATATCAGCCATTTTTGTCATTTTTGTTCCTTTGATAGTAAAACAGGCTAATGTAATATCTAATATAGATTTTAATGGGATAGCCGATTATCTTCAAATAAAACTTGCAGAAGCATCTATTGTTCTTCAAAAATATGGAATAATTGGTCAAAACGGTAATTTGCTTGATGTTTTGCATAACAAGTTTAACGATTTTGTAAAAATTATTTCGTTACCTGATTTTGTCGGTAAGTTTTTTACTGTTGCAGGAGATTTGTTTATGGGAATATTCTCCGTCATTTTTATTTCATTTTTTTTCTTAAAAGACGACACATTGTTTACTAAACTTATTATGGTCGCCATTCCTGATAAATACAACGAAAAAGTAACTAAAACGTTGAACAATATAAAGCATTTTCTGTCGCGTTATTTTATTGGCATGTCAATAGAAGTAATAGCGATGGCGACTTTAGAGACCATAGGTTTAAAGATAATAGGCGTAGAAGGAGCTTTGCTGTTAGGCATTATTGGTGGTTTTTGCAATATAATACCGTATTTAGGTCCTTTTATTGGCGGAGCTATTGCGGTACTTATATCCGGAACAACATTAATCAGTGCCGGTGCATATGACATGTTGCTACTGCAATCGATTTTGGTAGTAGTAGTGTTTGGTGTATCTAATTTTATTGATAACATGGTGCTGCAACCATTGATTTATTCGCAAAGTGTAGATGCACACCCGCTTGAAATTTTTATCGTTATTTTAGTCTTTGGAAGTATTGGTGGAGTAGTGGGAATGTTACTCGCTATTCCGGGATATACAGTAATAAGAGTTATAGCGAAAGAATTTTTAAGCAATTTTGAAATCATCAGAAAAATAACCTCTAAAATGAAAACGGAATGACATACAACACTTTACCTTACATTGCCACAACATTGGCGGGCTTAGAAGAAGTTCTTGAAGAAGAATTAAAGCAATTAGGTGCATCTGAAACACAACAGTTGACACGCGCAGTGGCTTTTAGCGGTACTCAGGATTTGATATATAAAGCTAATTTATGGAGCAGAACCGCCTTACAAGTGTTGATGAATTTAAGTACGGCGGTTATAAATAGTCCTGATGATATTTATAACCATATAATGACTATTCAATGGGATAAATATTTTCGTCCTTATGACACCTTTAGTGTTGCTGCCGTGGTTCATGAAAATCAGTTTATTAACAACTCTTTATTTGCTGCGCTGAAAGCTAAAGATGCTATTGTAGATCAGCTGCGAAATAAATACGGAGCACGTCCTTCTGTGGATAAAGATAATCCTACTATTATCGTTAATTTACACATTTCTAAAAATAATATGAGTGTGGCTATTAATTCGACAGGTGTGCCGCTCTTTAAAAGAGGTTATAAAAAATGTGCTGTTGCTTCACCGCTAAATGAAGTCCTTGCTGCCGGTATAATTAAACTCAGTGGCTGGGATAAAACCGTTCCGCTGTTCGACCCTTTTTGCGGTTCCGGAACTATTTTGATTGAAGCTGCTATGATGGCGGCAAATGTCGCACCGGGTTTATACCGCAATAACTCTTTTGCTTTTACTAAATGGAAATCGTTTAACAAAAATAAGTGGTATAGCTTGCAAGAAGATGCTAAAAAAGCAATAACTTATAAAATTCCACCAATATATGGCTCCGACATCTCGGCAAAAGCTGTCGATTATGCTAAAGAAAATATTAATAGTGCCGGCTTTACCGATTTTATTAAAGTAGAACAAGTGTCTTTTGGCGAGTTTACCCCCGACATTGATGACGGCTTCATTATTTCTAATCCTCCTTACGGAGTAAGAACAGATGCAACCGGTCTTAACGATTTGTACAAATTAATAGGAGATACATTCAAAAATCAATTTAAAGGATTCTCTTGCTGGATAATATCTTCCGAAAAAGAAGCTATAGACAAAATAGGACTTCACGCTTGCTCTAAAAGAAAACTGTTTAATGGTCCGCTCGAATGTAAGTTGATGGGGTATAAAATGTATTAATCGTTTTAATCTAAAATGCCGATAAATAATTTGTTAGCCGAAGTAATTTTGCCTTTGCCCGTCAAGGGAACATTCACTTATGTTATTCCTGATAATTTGCATGAAATACTGAAAATAGGCATGCGGGTTATAGTGCCTTTCGGTGCAAAAAAATTTTATTCCGGCATCGTAAAAACAATATTTGAAGAAAATCCGGATAATATATCTTTTAATTGTAAACCGATAGTATCTTTACTTGATGACAGAACTATTATTAATAAGGTACAACTGCGATTATGGACATGGATGTCAGAGTACTATATGTCTACAATTGGAGAAGTGATGAATAATGCTCTGCCTAACTTGTTTAAAATTAGTAGTGAAACATTTTTAACGCTGAATCCTAATTTTGGCGGAGATGTTAATGAGCTGGAAAATAAAGAGTTATCATTAATAGAGGCGATAAATACAGATGGAAAAATTTCTGTGCAAAAAGCAGCACTGATTTTAGAACTGAAAAATCCTTATAAAGTTATTTTTCAACTGATACAAGATGGTATTGTAGAATTATATGAAGAAATTAATAATCCATATAGTCCTCGTTTTGAAGATTTTATAACTATCTCCGAAAAATACAGAGACGAAGATGCCTTAAATAGTGTTTTTGATGAACTTCAAAAAAGAGCTTATAAGCAATTAGAATTTTTATTGTCGTATTTTAAATACAGCACACAAAAAGGGAATAAATTTGCCGAAGTATCTAAATTGTTGATATACAAGAGTATAAAGCCTAATCCGGCGGCACTTAACGCTTTATTGAAAAAAGGAATTATCAGCATTGAAAGGCGTAAAGTCAATCGAATTGAAGCTATAGAGGCAACAGATGATGTGTCTCATATAGTGCTTAGCGACTGTCAAGAGAAGGCGTTGAACGACATTAAGACGGCTTTTGTTGCCAAAGATACGGTTTTGCTGCATGGTGTAACATCAAGCGGGAAAACTGAAATTTACTTTAAATTGATGGAAGAAGCAATAAAAAACAAACAGCAAGTTTTATTTTTACTTCCTGAAATAGCATTGACGACACAGATAGTAGAGCGGACGGTAAAATATTTTGGCAAACAGGTTGGTGTATATCATTCTAAATTTAACCATAGTGAGCGACTTGAAACGTGGAATTTGGTACTCGATAACAACATAAATTATGATACAGGTTACAATATCATAATAGGTGCGCGTTCTTCAATATTTTTGCCTTTTAATAATTTAGGGTTGATTATTGTTGATGAAGAACATGATTATTCATACAAAAAGAGTGATAGCTCACCTCGATACAATGGGCGAGATTCCGCTATCGTCTTGGCAAAAATGATTGGTGCAAAAGTACTTTTAGGTTCGGCAACGCCATCTGTAGAATCGTATTTTAATTTTCAGCAGGGTAAATACGGCTTGGTAGAACTAAAAGAACGCTATGGCGGATTGTTACCACCGGAGATGATAGTTATTGATATGAAAGATGAAATGAAAAATGGTAATATGAAAGCCGATTTTTCATTAAAATTATTATCTGAAATTGATAAAACTTTACAGAAAGGTCAGCAGGTGTTGATATTTCAGAACAGACGTGGCTATGCTCTACATTTAGAATGTGAAGTTTGTGGATGGGTGCCGGAATGTACGCGTTGTGATGTTGCTCTGATTTATCATAAAGTCTTCAATCAAATGAGGTGTCATTATTGCGGTTTTCATACATCAATTCCTACAACATGTCCTAAATGTCATAGTAATAAGGTGTTTATGAAAGGTACCGGAACCGAGCAGATAGAAGAAGAACTTCAGGCGCATTTTCCTGCAGCGGTAATTAAGAGGATGGATTTAGATACGACAAAACGGAAATATGCTTTCTCTAATATGATAGCCGATTTTAGTTCCGGAAAAATAAATATTCTTGTCGGTACGCAGATGATAACCAAAGGCTTGGATTTCGATAATGTTGGACTTGTAGGCATTGTAAGTGCTGATAATCTGCTTTATTTTCCGGATTTCAGAGCTTTTGAAAAAAGTTTTCAGCAGATATGTCAGGTTAGCGGTAGAGCCGGTCGTAAAAATGAACGTGGAAAGGTTATGATACAAACTTTCTCGCCTTATCATTCGGCTATTGTATATGCAATAAATAACGATTATGACAAAATGTATAGTAGTCAAATTTCTGAACGCAGCATACATAAATATCCGCCTTACTATCGTTTGATAGCCATAAAGCTGAAACACAGCAATCATAATGTGGTAGATAAAGCCGCAGAAGCATTTGCCAATATCCTTAAACAATCTTTAGGCGACAGAGTGTTAGGTCCGGAATATCATTATATACCACGTATTAATAATTATTACATTAAGAATATATTGGTGAAAATAGAGCGTAACAACAATTACAAATCTTTAAGGCAGACTTTTACAAAATGTTATGATATATTTACCGAAAATGGTGAATATAGAAATGTCAGGATAAGCCTTGATGTAGACCCGTATTAAGATTATCGTTGTTCTTAATACTTTGAATTTGTGATAATATTGTGTTAATGCCCTCATCATCGGGACTTACAGAGATATACTCATTATCTCTGTTTATCCATGTTATTTGTCTTTTAGCGTATCGGCGTGTGTTCGTTTTAATTTTATCCACAGCAAAGTCTAACGAACAAATTCCATCTAAATAATCAAATAATTCTTTGTAACCTAAGGTATTCAGCGCAGTGAGGTCGCTTAAGTTTTTCAGGTGGCGGGCTTCATCAAGTAAGCCGTTGTCCATCATTTGGTCAACACGGCTGTTTATGCGTTGGTATAAGATGTTTCTTGGAATATTAACGGCGAATTTAAAGATGTGAAAGTCTCGTTGTTTAGGCTTACCGCTTCGAAGTTGTGAAAAGCGTGTTCCTGTAGCATAATATACTTCTATAGCCCTGATTATTCTGATAGGATTGGCAAGGTCAACAACATTATAAAAGTCGGGGTCTATAACTTTAAGTAAATTTCTGATAGCTTCGATGCCTTCATTTTCGAGTTTGTCTTTGAGATTTTTGCGAATATCGGGGTCAGGGTCGGGTAGAGCATCTATGCCTTTAGTGACGGCATCTATATAAAGTCCGGAACCGCCACATAAGATGACGTAGTCATGGCTGTCAAATAGCTGATTGATAATGCTTAAGGCATCAGCTTCGTATCTCGAAACATCATATTTATCGAAAATGGAAAGATTACCTATAAAATGATGTTTTACCTGTTCTAATTCAAAGTCGGAAGGCACGGCAGTTCCAATTTTCATTTCTTTATAAAATTGTCGAGAATCTGCGGATACTATTTGTGCATCAATTAATTTAGCTAATTTGACAGCCATAGCAGTCTTGCCGGAGGCTGTAGGTCCGGAAATAACTATAAGTTTACGCAAGCTTTCAAGCGGTGTCGGCATACTGATTGTATCTTGGTTATTTTCTATGCTTAATAATAGTCGCCATCGTCTTCGCCGTCCATCAAATCATTAAATTCATCTCTAAGTTCATCATCAATGCCGTATTCTTCATTTTCTTCAAGTTCATCATCGTCATAAAAGTCAGTATTAGATGTGTTTTGTGCAAGTTCACCTTTTTTTAAGATGCAAACAGGATAGTCGTCGCTTTCGGTTTTAGTTACACCTATACATTCTATGTAAAGCAGCACGGGAGATAGAAAATCATATTCATAGAGTAAATTCTGATGCTCTTTTTTTATGATGTCGCCTATCATAGTATCTTCCATAACTTTAAGAGGCATGTTTTTATAATTTTCGTCCTCATCGTCATCATCAACATATTTACTATTCGGACGTTTAGGTTCTTCATCAATAGTCATGTCCATCAAAGATATTTCGTTAAGTTTATTCCATGAACTGTCGCATTGATAAAAAGATGCAAGTTCATTGCCGTGTAGATTACAAACATCTACTATAAAATCGTGGAAATCAAGAAAAGATTGATCTCCGAGTATTTCGATTTCTCTTAGGAAATCGTCATTTTCTTCTGAGCTGATGCGAAAAATATACGCTTTCATTTGTTGAATAAAAATTAGAAAATTATCAATTTACATATTTAGGTTTTAAGCCAAGTTCGAGTCCTTTTTTGAGCATATATTCAAACGCATCATCAAAGGAATTATTGCATTCACCATCAAGAATGGCATCTCTGACTGCGTTTTTGATAATGCCGACAGTCGGGGAGGGTTGAATATCAAAGGTTTCCATGACATGTTCGCCTGTTATTGGCGGCTGCCATGTTCTAAGGAAGTCTTTTTCTTCTATCTCTATTAATTTTTGTCTTACAATTTTAAAATTTGCAAGATATTTTTTTACCTTTTGTTCAATTCCGGAGGTGATGTCAGCTTCGCAAAGAAGCATAAGGTCATCAATGTCTTCGCCGGCATTGAAAAGTAATCTTCGAATAGCGGAATCTGTTACCAT
>JALNXP010000001.1 GCA_023230285.1 Bacteroidales bacterium
CTGCTTATACTTTCAGGCTATGAGTTTTGTGAAAATGTTGTCAGCTTGTTCAAATTGGATAGTAATGATGCTTATTTGCAACGCTTGCTTAACGTGTTTTACGAAAATCCGGCACTGACAATTCAGGATTTTCCGGAATGGTTTGCAGAAAAAAAAGATAAATTATGTGTCGCTGCCGATAATTCATCTGATTCAGTGCAAGTTATGACCATACATAAAAGTAAAGGTCTCGAATTTCCAATTGTAATTTGCCCGTTTACCGATTATAATACTGCCCTTAATTCAAAAAAAGAATTTCTATTAGTCGATAATTTAGACAAAAATTCTATTCTGAAATCTTGTATGGTGCAACTTGGAAAGTCGCTTCACGAGTCTGATTATAACAAATATTATGAAGATGAAATGGTTGATAGAAACCTTGATGTGATTAATCTGCTTTATGTTTCTACTACCCGCGCAGTTGAACAATTATATATCTTTACCGAGAATAAGTCGGACTCGAAAACGACATCAACGGCGTTTGAAATTTCTGATTTGCTGGGCAATTTTGTGTTGTATACCAATGATGGAAACAGTAAAATTGAAAGTGTCGTGACTTTCGGAGAGAAGACAGTCAAAAATAAAAAATCTCTTGCTTCGGCTAATGCTGCTGTCGAAACTTGCGAATTGTTGAACACAGCCTGCTTCGATTGGAGAAATAAATTGAATATTGCTGTCTCTTCGGACAATTTTGTAAGAGATTATCGAGCTGATAATGATGGATTTATGTCAGACCAAATATTGTGGGGAAATAAATTGCACCTCGCTTTATCTCTCCTCGAAAAACCGGCTGATGCCAAAAGTATCATCGCACGACTGTCGAAAAAAATTACTCTAAATGAAGCGGAAATAGACAAAATAAATATAACCGTAAAATATATTTTGGAAAATACTGATGTCTATAATCTTATGTTTGATAATGATAAAGTGCTGATAGAGAGGGATATGTGTGATGATGACGGCTCTATGTTTCGCGCTGATAGAGTTAATGTAAAAGGAGATAAGTATCAAATTATTGATTTTAAAACAGGTGAACAACGAAGTGAACACGCTACTCAAGTTAAAAAATATTGTAACTTGATAAAAAAAATCACAAATGCTGCTGTCGAAGGTTATGTTTTGTACTGTGATAATGAGTGCGTTAAGATAGATGCTGTGTGCTTACTTTATTGATAGTTAAATGTGTGTGAAAATATGAGAAATCTATATTATAATTTTATCTTATCTTTGCAATATAATTTTTGAATTTTTTTATTTAATAATAATTTAATATCTTTTTATTATGAAAAAACTTACTTTACTCATCAGCTTAATTTTAATGTCATCTGTTTGTGTACAGGCACAAGTACTGAACAGAATAAGTAGAAAAATACAGAATAAAGTAGAAGAGAAAATAGCCGATAGAATTGCAGATACTATCGCAAACAGAGTATCTGATGCTATAGCAGATGATGTCAATAAAGCTGCCGACAAGGCTGCCGAAGGCATTGAACAAGGTATTAATGCTGCAGAACAAGGGCTTGAAGAAGCTAATGCCGCTTTAGAAGAAGCCGGCGTTGAATACAGCGATGACAGTCTTACAGCTACTACGCCGGTTATCGAGAAAAAGCGTAAACCATGTACCGGCAAAACTCAAACACCGTTCTTCGTAAATAAATCGGGTAAGGTTTTGCTTTATGCTAATAAAAACAATAAAGGCAAAATTGAATCTTATACAGAGTACACTGTTACAAATGTAGAATATACTGACGACCAGAATTATTCCGCTACTTATAATGTTAATACGCTGAATGATGATAAAGAGGCGGTTACAGAAACAATGCCGGTGGCTGTTAAAGTTGTTGACGGCGAAGTTTTCTTTGACCCATCTTCCATGAGTGGCGCTCTGACGGAAGGTATGTCTATCTCCGGCGTTGGTCCTATAATACCGCAATGTATGGAAGTAGGCGAAGATTTAGATGATTATTATATAGAAGTCGAAGTTAACGGCGCTACTATGACAACTTCTTTAGGCTCTAATATGAAGGTGGCTTTAAAAGAAAATTTAACTGTTAATGGAGAATCTATCGAATGTTATAAGGTCAATAGTGATATTAAATCTAAAGTTATGGGCTTTACTGTATCAGGAAAAACGTCTACTTGGTATGCCCGCGGCATTGGTTATGTGAAAATTGAAAATTACAGCAAAAAAGGCGACCTGCTAACCTCAATAGAAATTGTCGAAATTAAATGACCTTCATAACTCTAAACTCTCTCTACTTCATGTAGAAATTCAATATCTTGACTCTCAAAATATAGTCGTATTTGCTTTGCGCTTCTTCAGATTGAGCTTGAATGTACTTGTTTTTGGCTTGGTTATAATCGTAACTCGTTGATGCTCCGTTGTTATACTTCGCTTCTTCATACTCGAACGCCGTCTTAGACGCTTCTACAGCTAAATGAGACGAATAGTATTGGTCTTTAGATGCAAGCGCATTATTGTATGCCTGCTGTATTTCCTTAGTTATATTCCGCTGAGCTTCCTCTAATTCGTTTTCTTGATTTTTTAAGGCTATCTGCGCTAATTTTACATTGTTAGATACGGCAAATTTGTTGAAAATTGGAATGTTTAGCGAAAGCCCGATAATCTCACGCGAGTTGTTGCTTAATTGCGTGCCAAATGGCGAGTTTATAGTAGCATCACCTTGAAAAATATAATAATATCCGGTTCCATAACTTGCTGATAATGACAACGATGGATAGTAGTCGGATTTTGTTGTCATTATGTCTTTATGCGCTTTCTCAATCCTTGTCTTAGCTGCTAAGATAGCAGGTCTGTTTATGCTGTTCTCAAAAATTTGAGAAATGTCAAGCGTATTGTTTAACATTTGCTGTATGTCGGCATCGTCAGGAGTTGCCAATTCAAAACAGCTTATGTCGCTGATATTCATCAATTGTGCTAAATCTAATTTGGATAATTCATAGTCATTGTTTGCTTTTGTTACACTTAAATTATCTGATGCCAAATTGGATTTTGCTTCATATAATTCGGATTCGGGATTTTTACCGTTATCAACCAATTTTTGTATACGTGTAACCTGTTCTTCAGATAATTTTACCTGCTCTTTTGCTATTTGCAATATTTCTTTATTTAGTATTACTTGTAAATAATAAGCCGTGATGTTTAAGGTGATGTTTTCTTTTGCTTGTGCCAAGTCGTAAATTGATGCTCGTAAGTTTAATTCGTCAGAACTCTTTTGATAATAAGTTTTCAATCCTGAAAATAAAGGCATTTGAACGCCTATTCCTAAAGATGTCGATGATTGCGAGTTGTCTACAATTACGGCATTTGCCGATTCGGAACGTCCGAAGTCGAAATTTTGGTTTATCTGGGCGTATGCACTTGGAAGTATGCTCATGGCTGTGGTGTTCAACTGAACTTGCTTACTTTGTTGCTCTAATAATGTTCGTTTTACGGTGTAATTGTTTTCTAACCCGTAATTAATACAGTCTTCAAGAGTCCATTGCTTGCTTTGTCCGAACAAAAGCAAGTTAAATAATGCTAACGCTAAAGCGATTATTATCTTTTTCATATCATCATTTTGTTTTTTGTTTTCCGCGTATAATGTCATCTTTTGTGACACCGCTTAAAATTTCGATATATAATCCATCAGAAATACCTATTTCTATAGGCGTTTTTGTGTATTTGGTGTCAGTGTCTGAGCCCGATTTAACGTATACGAAGAAGCTGTCGTCAGAGAAGTCTACTACGCTTTCGGGTACTGTTAGTACGCTGTCTTTGCTGGTTGTGATGATTTCGCCGTTGGCACTGTAGCCTGAACGTATGAACAAGCTGTCGGTGTTGGTTACTGCGGCTTTAATTTCAAAAGTGGTTGCACCGTTTGACACCGTACTTTTTGGCGAGATGTATTCGAGGACAGCCGGACAGTTGGTGTTCTGCATCGCTCCAATTATCAGGTTTACATTATTACCAACAGCAATCTTGCCCACATCTGTTTCATCTACCTTACCGTTGAAAATCAAATCTGTCATGTCGGCAACTGTTGCTATTGTTGTGCCGTCATTAAATGTGTTGGTCTGTATTACCGAATTACCAACTTTCACAGGAACGTCTAATATCATGCCGGAAATGGTGGATTTTATCTGAGTATTGCTGTATTGTGCAGTACTTTCAGACATGCCTTCTTTTATGATTTGAATATTCTCTTTGGCATTATTTAGTTCTTCAATAGCTTTTAAATAAGACGTATAGGTAGATTCGTAAGTCTCTTTCGATAGTACGCCGGCTTCAAATAGGCGAGAAGTGCGTTCGTATTCTTTGATCATCTGTTCCATGTTGATTTCCGCTAAATTTAAACTTGATTCGGCAGAGTTGAGCTGCGAAATGTCCGGCACAACTTTTACTTTTGCTATTATTTCGCCCTTTCTGACTTCTTCACCCGGCTTTTTGTATATCTCTGTAATTATCCCCGAAACCTGCGGTTTGATGAGTACCTCGTCTCGCGGTTCAACGCTGCCGTTTAAAATAATTTTCTTCGAAATAGTCCTTATCTCCGGATTAACAGTCTCATACTCAATAGGTTTCTCCTTCGACTTGTTCCATAAAAAGATAAAAGTAAATACAACTGCTGCTGCTATAATTACCCCTAACAATATTTTTAAAAAGTTTTTCATGTTATATGATTTTTAAATTATTAATTCTAATGTCTATTCGTCTCTTAATGCGTCTATCGCTTTAATGTTTAAGGCTCTTTTGGCAGGAATTATACCTGCTAATAAACCGGCAATTACTATTATTATCAATGCTGTAACAGATAAAGAAAATGATATTTGAGGATCTGTGAACATATTGTTGTTTGGATTTGAAACAATTACTTTATTTACAATTTCCAAGGATAATATTCCTAAAAACATTCCTAAATATCCTGAAATAAATGTAAGTAAAGTACTTTCACCGAGAATTTGTTTCATTATGGTGTTGGGCTTTGCTCCAATGGCACGCCTGATGCCGATTTCGTTGGTTCGCTCTTTGATGGAAACAAGCATGATGTTGCTGATACCTACAGCTCCTGCTAAAAGTGTCCCCATGCCAACTATCCATATAAGCAATTTTATGCCTGTAAACAGATTCTGAAATGTTTTTAAAAGCTCACTTAAATTAAAGTTCATAAGTGCTTCTTTATCGTTAGGAGAGATGTTGTTGCTCGATTTTAAGATTTCACTAACTTTATTCTCAACAGACTTAATGTCAACATCATCATAAGCAGCAATGGCTAACATGTGTATACAACTCCCTAAGTTGTATAGCTGCTGAATTGTCGAAACAGGCATTATTATCGATGAATTAATGTTGCCGCCAATGTTGATATTTTCAGAGCCTAAAGCGACACCTATTACTTGGAAATACGAGTGATTTATAGAAATGAATTTCCCGACAGGGTCTTCGCCTGTAGAAAACAGCTGACTGTATGCTTTTTTGCCAATGATACAAACTTTTCGCTTCTCGGCAATATCAATAGGGTCGATATTGCGTCCCATCAATATTTTGTATGGTTCTATTTTAATGTAATTGTTGTCAACGCCGCGAGTATTATATGATAATGTAATGTCCTTGTATGTGGTTTCCGAATTGTTGCCGTAAGTAACGCCACTGATGTTCTGTATCTCACTGATGCTCTTTTTGAGTACATTAATGTCTTCGTTTTTAATATTCCATTTTCTGTTGGCATTAAAGCCGTTGTATTCTAATGATGTTGTGTTGGTAAAGAAAAATATCGAATTTTTAGGGATGTTATCTATTCCTTGAAAAATGCCTTTTTGAAAGCCGTTGCCAACGCCGGACATTATGATAAACATGAATACGCCCCACGCAACTCCGAAGCCGGTGAGTATGCTGCGTGTCTTGTTTCGACTTATCGTCTGCCACAATTCTTTGTATTTGTCAATGTCGAAAATGTTTCTCATATAACTGTTTAATGTTTAGAAATTAATTAACTCTCTACACTTAACCCTTAACTTTCTACTCGTATCTTAGTGCTTCAATTGGTTTTATTTTTACGGCTTTGCGTGCCGGGAAATAACCTGCCAAAACGCCTGCAATTATCAATACTATTGTGGCTGCAATCACTATTTTTAAATCGACGGTGGGGTTTTTGAATACGACACCGTTTTCGCTACCGCCAACCGGCATGAACTTGTTGACGGCTTCCGTGACTGCTATACCTGTTATCATACCAATATATCCGAACACGCCTGTTATCAAAAGCGATTCGGTTATGATTAACTTGATGATAGACATCGGCTTCGCACCTATGGACTTTCTAATTCCGAACTCTTTGGTGCGTTCTCGCACCGTTATCAGCATGATATTACTAATTCCTACTATCCCGGCTATCAAAGTGCCTATGCCTATTATCCATATAAAAGTTGATATTGCCTTAAAAATTTGTTGTGTCTGTAAGTACTCTTCAAGTTGATTCCATATTCCGAGCGCTCTTTTGTCTAAAGGACTTATCTTCAGTCGTAAACTTAGACCTTCTCTTAGTCGCGTATTAAAATTTTCATTGGCTTTGGCTGTTGTCAACCCATTTAACGAGCATGTTATAGATTCAATTTCGTTAGATGAAGAGTATATCTCCATGGCGGTGCTGTATGGAACATACATAGTAGTTCGCCAACTCATTACTTCGCCGCCATAATAGCCGACTATCGTATATACTATGCCGTCCATTATAAGGTTTCTGCCAATGATATTGCCGTCAGGATACAATAAATCTGCATCTTTTTTACTTAATACTGCAACTTTGCGTTTTTCTTTAACATCGGCTTTGTTGATGAAACGTCCGGCTACTATTTTTATGTTTTCTACTTGTTCATATTCAGATATGGTAGCCTGAACATCAGTTTCTCTTTGCTTTCTGCCATTGCCAATAGTCTTATATCCTACATTGTATGATGGAATTACTTGGTCTGTTTCAGGAAAGTTGTTGGCAATAAACGAAGAATCTTCATTGTATAGCGAAACTTTTCTACCTGTCGAATAACCTTGATAGGGTATAGTGCTTTGCCATGTCCATATTGCAAGAACATTGACTTGTCTGTCTTCAAAATCAGAACTGACTCCGTTTTTTAAGCCGTTACCGGCAGCAAGTAAAATGATAAGCATGAAAATCCCCCATGCAACGGAAAACCCTGTTAAGAATGTCCTCGCTTTATTGCGTTTTAGCGATGTGGCTATTTCATCAAAGATTCCAAAGTTCATGATTGTGATTGTATTAGTCCGTCTTTTATTCTTATTATCCTTTGAGTGGCATCAGCAACCATCTGCTCATGAGTAACAATGACTATGGTGATGCCTGTGCTGTGGATGTCTTTAAACAGATTAATCATCTCCACAGATGTTTCACTATCTAAGGCTCCGGTCGGCTCATCTGCCAATATGATTTTTGGCTTGGTGATTAAAGCTCTCGCTGTAGCTATACGCTGTTTCTGCCCACCACTCAACTCGTTGGGAAAATAATTCGCCCACTCCTTAAGTCCCATCATATCAAGATATTCCATGGCTGCTATGTTCCTTTTTTTTCTTGATACATTCTGATAATAAAGAGGTAATGCTACATTCTCTAACGCCGTTTTGAAGGAAATAAGATTGAACGATTGGAATATGAAACCTATAAGCTGATTTCGCAGTTCTGCCGCCCGCGTTTCGCTTAAGTTCTTGATAAATACATCATTCAAATAATACTCGCCTTCGTCGTAGTTGTCAAGTATACCTATTATATTTAATAAAGTCGATTTTCCTGAACCGGAAGTACCCATTATCGAAACCATCTCACCTTTATCTATGTTTAAGTCTATCCCTTTGAGAACATGTAACGGAACAGCACTGTGATATGTCTTGTGTACGGCTTTTAAATTTATCATCTTAAAAAATTTTTCTTACATTAGACAATGATACCGGCTGTTAGGTTTCAAAAGCTACTCTATTTTAACAAAATTTCACAATAAATTTTGTAATGATAAATTTTTTAATATCGGCAAAAATAAATCTTGCACATTCAAAAAAAAAAAATTATTTTTGCGGACTTTTTATGAATATCTTATATGTATGAGTGTATTTGACATTATTGTATCTGTACTTACTTTGCTGGGGTCGTTATGTCTCTTCCTTTTTGGAATAAAAATGTTAAGTGATTCCCTGCAGAGGGTTGCAGGCAATAAAATGCGTTCAATCCTTTATAAGATGACCTCCAACAGGTTTAAAGGTGTTATTACCGGATTTTTAATTACTACAGTTATTCAGTCGTCATCGGCATCTACAGTCATGGTTATCAGCTTTGTTAATGCCGGATTGATGTCGCTGACAGGTGCCATCGGTGTCATAATGGGTGCAAATATAGGAACAACCGTTACTGCTTGGATTATCTCTATTCTTGGCTTTAAAGTGTCTATGTTTAAACTTTCTTTGCCGTTGATGGGTATTTGTTTACCGTTGCTGTTCTCTAAAAATGAAAAAAATAAGTCTATAGCAGAATTAGTTATTGGCTTTGGCTTATTATTTATAGGATTGCAATTTTTACAGGATAATTTACAGTCAATATTTGTTGGTGATGGCAGTCCTGATTCTGTACCTCGTGCGCTCGAATTTGTGTCTTCATACACTAATGGCGGCTTTGGCTCTATTTTGCTATTTGTCTTTATTGGCATGATTATCACCATGCTGATACAATCGTCAAGTGCTGCCATGGCTCTTACTCTAACACTTTGTTTTACCGGTTTGATGCCTTTTGAATGTGCTGCTGCTATGGTACTCGGGCAGAATATAGGGACAACAATTACAGCCAATATAGCTGCTCTTGTAGGTAATAATTCGGCTCGCCGCGCAGCTCTGGCTCACTTGCTGTTCAATGTCTTCGGCGTTATACTCGCTCTCATCTTTTTTAATCCTTCACTGCGAATTATAGACTCTTTTATGCAAACTTCCAGCGGTGTCTCTGTGCTTAACGGAAATTTGTCTGACCCTAATGTCAGAGTTGCTATTACTATTGCACTGTCTATATTCCATACCGTGTTTAATGTGGCTAATACTTTGATACTTATTTGGTTTACAGACCAAATAGCCGAACTCGTTATTTGGATGATAAAAGATAAAGATTCTGATGAGGAATTTAGATTGAAATATATATCGCAAGGTCTCGTAAATACTTCCGAATTAGCTACTATCCAAGCTAAAAAAGAAATAGTTTTTATGGCTCAAAGAGTACAGACTATGATAGAAATGTTGCCAAACTTGCTACTCGAAACTCACGAAAAAGAAATAGAAAACTTGTCTGCAAGAATGCAAAAATATGAGGAAATATCAGATAGAATGCAACTCGAAATTACTAAGTATCTTGTTAATATTCCTCAACATGGCGAAATGTCTAAGGCTGTTTCTAATCGCGTGATGGCTATGCTCAAAATTATTGATGACATCGAACGTATCGGCGATAGATGCTATCAGTTTTATAAAGTCATCGTCTTCAAAAATCAAAAACGTATTAAGTTTACAACAATTATGAACGACGACCTGTTACGCATGATAGATACTGTGGATAAAGCGTCAAATAATATGATAAATAACCTGTCAGACGATTATCACTCTATCAGTATGACTAAAGGAAACTTGATTGAACAACAGATAAATGCAATTAGAGACGAACTGAAAAATAAAAACGCTGAAATGCTGAAAAATAATTATGACGAATTTACAGTCTGCAATGTCTTTAGCGAATTATTCTCTACTTGCGAAAGGACAGGCGATATTATACAAAATGTTAACGAATCTATCGCTACCTGCAAAGATTAACTTGAAATACAACGTTACTTCAATATCTAAATATTAAACGATTAAACGTTAAATAATTTCCAGACATTGTAATTTCAAATAAGAAGTGCGAAAAATAAATGCTATATTTGCAAATATTTTTATCTGTCTATGGAAAATAAACTATATAGAAAACTTACCTCAACAGAAATTGACGAACTTGTCACAAGTAATTGTCGTTGTGAAGATTGGAACAAAATTAATGTTGTAGACGGCTTCTCCGCAAAATATATCAGAAATGCCAACTTCTCCGGAAATGTGTTCTTGGGTGTTTTTGAAAAACAATATCTTTTACAAGGTAATGTAGTTAAACATTCCGGTATAAGTAATGCCTCAATTCATAATTGCGTTATTGGTAATGATGTGTGTATTAATCAAATACGTAATTATATTGCAAATTATATAATCGAAGATGATGTTTTTATTGATAATGTGGATACTATTTTGGTTGATGGTGAAACTACTTTTGGAAACGGCACTTTGGTGTCTGTAATTTGTGAAACAGGCGGCAGAGATGTAACTATCTATGATAATTTGTCTTCTCATACAGCCTATATTATGGCAATGTACCGCGACAGAACTAATGTTATCAAAAAATTGAATGTCGAAATATCGGCTTATTGTGATACTGTGAAGTCTTCTATGGGAATAATAGAGAAGTCATCGGTAATTACCGGCTGTAGAACAATTAAAAATGTTAAAGTTGGTGCGTATTCTGTGATAGATAATGTCTTTAAGTTACTAAACGGCACTGTCAATAGTTGCGAAACCGACCCTGCTTATATGGGATTGGGCGTTATAGCCGAAAATTTTATAGTATCCACGGGGAGCATTGTCTCTGATGGCGTACTGCTGCTGAATTGCTTCGTTGGACAGGGTTGCACTCTCGGCAAACAATATTCTGCCGAAAATTCTTTGTTCTTCGCAAATTGTATGGGCTTTCACGGCGAGGCTTGCTCGGTGTTCGCAGGACCTTTTACTGTTACTCATCATAAAAGTACTCTGCTTATTGCCGGACAATTTTCGTTTATGAACGCCGGCAGCGGCTCTAATCAAAGTAACCATCTTTATAAATTAGGTCCTATACATCAGGGAATTATGGAACGCGGCTCAAAAACAGCTTCAGATTCTTATATACTCTGGCCTGCTAAAATAGGTCCTTTTACTGTTGTAATGGGACGTCATAAAAATAATTCCGATACCTCAGATTTGCCGTTTTCTTATCTAATAGAAAATAATGACGAAAGTATACTCGTCCCCGGTGTCAATTTGCGTAGTGTCGGAACTATAAGAGATGTACGCAAATGGCCTACAAGAGATAAAAGAAAAAGCTCCGTAAAACTCGACTGCGTTAATTATAACCTGCTGAGCCCGTTTACTATACATAGAATGTATAAGGCAATAGAACTGCTTACAAATTTACAGACAACCTCCGGAGCAACTTCTCAATGGTATGGCTATAATAGCACAAAAATCAAAAATTCCAGCCTCATCAAAGGTCTCGACTTCTATAATCTCGGAATAATAAAATTTCTCGGCAACTCTTTGATAAGCCGTATCGAAAATAAAAAAATAGAATCCGATGCAGACCTCAGAAATGCTCTTAAACCGGATACTGAAATAGGAGCAGGCGAATGGCTCGACATCGCCGGCTTGATAACTCCTAAATCGGAAATAATCAAAATACTTGACGACATCGAAAATGACAAACTTTACCTTGATAACCTTAATAGAAGATTTGCTCAAATTCATGAAAATTATTATTCATACGAATGGTCTTGGGCTCTCGCTAAAATAGAAGTAATGTATGAGAAAAAATATACGGATTTTTCTAAAAATGACGCTGTTGACCTGATATTGAAGTGGAAATCTGCCGTAATTAAACTTGATAACCTTTTGTATGAGGATGCTAAGAAGGAATTTAATAAGTCTTCTCACACAAGTTTCGGCGTAGATGGAAATGATGCCGACTGTGAAAAAGATTTTATGCAGGTGAGAGGTAATTTTGAAGATAACCAATTCGTTAAAGATGTAAAAGAGCATATCAATCGTAAATCTTTGTTATGCGATACAGTTTTGGCAAAATTGAAATATGTATAATTATGAAAATAGCTTTTGACGCTAAAAGGGCTTATTGTAATTCCAGTGGACTTGGAAATTATAGTCGCAATATTATTAATGCGCTATGCTCTTACTATCCTGATAATAAATATGTTCTGTATACACCTCAATTGCGGGAGTTTTATAAATCCCGACTTGTCAGCAATTCTATCGAGAAGATAGTTACGCCTTCCGGAGCATGGAAATTAGCAAAACCGATATGGCGCTCAATATCTATGGGCGATTTTATTGATAATGATGCAGCTGTGTACCACGGACTTAGTAATGAGTTGCCACTCAATATCAACAATCGTAAACTGCTGAAAATAGTAACAATACATGATGTCATATTTATGCGTTATCCTGAACTGTATTCGCTGTTTGACATAGGTGTCTATAAAGCCAAAACTCAACATGCCTGCGATAATGCCGATATTGTCGTGGCTGTGAGTAAACAGACTAAAGAAGACCTGCTAAAGTATTTTAAAGTTGATGAAAATAAAATTAAAGTGATTTATCAGCCTTGTAATGAGATATTTACAAAACCGGTCAGCAATGAACAAATAATCAAAGTTCGTAAAAAGTTTAATCTGCCTGAAAACTATATACTCTTTGTGGGTAACATTGAGGAAAGAAAGAACGTACTTCAAGTTGTAAAGGCTATCTATCAAAATAATATAGACGTGCCAATGATTATAATCGGCAAAAAAACCGACTATCTGAAAAAAATATACCGCTATATAAATAAAAACAGCGTTAAAAATATTATAGTTTTACATAATGTTGAAACAGAGGAGCTTCCGGTGTTTTATTCACTCGCAGATATATTTGTGTTCCCTTCTCTTTTTGAAGGTTTCGGTATCCCTATAATAGAATCTTTAAACTGCGGAACGCCTGTAATTACTAATAAAGATGGTTGTTTGAGAGAAGCTGCCGGCGATGGCGCTGTCTATGTTAATGTTATGGATGTTGACGAAATAGCCTCCGCTATACTGAGTATTTACTCCGATTGCGAACTGCATGATAAATTGGTGAAAGCCGGTAAAGCGTATGTGGCTAATTTTACGAGCCAAAAAGTTGCATCAGAATTGATGAGCTTATATGCAAACAATTAATTATGAGCTGTTTACATAAAATATTATTGGCTGTCGCACTTCTTGTACTGTCTTGTTCGACCATTTACGCTCAAAAAATGCCAAAGAAAATTATACGTATTTATGAGCAGGCTCGTAATGAATATAATATGAAAAATTATTCAAAGGCTCTTGATGACATTAACGCCTGTTTGGAAAAAGCTCCTGATTTTAGAGATGCCTATATCTTAAAAGGTGAAATATGTATAGAGGTTGATGAATTTTGTGAAGCTGCCAATAGCTACGAAAAAGCAATGACTATCGAAGATAAATCATACGAAATGCTTGATATGAAGATAGGTATGCTGTATTTTTCTTGTGGCAATTTTCAAAAATCAAAAGAAATAATCAGCAAATATCTAAGTAAATATCATCTTTCCAATAGTAATTTGAAATTCGCTGATTCAATATTAAAAATATGTGATTATGCAATTGATTTAATTGAACATCCTCTGGATATTCAGTTGAAAAGTGTTGGTAAACAAGTAAATACTGATGCTGATGAGTTCGTCAATACAATATCTGCTTCTGCAAATCAACTTATATTTACACGTCGTATTGAGAAA
Organism: Bacteroidales bacterium; assembly: GCA_023230285.1. GTDB lineage: Bacteria > Bacteroidota > Bacteroidia > Bacteroidales > BM520 > RGIG7150. The sequence goes on from JALNXP010000001.1 coordinate 13,704, forward strand.
ATTGTGTCATTTAACGATATGTCGTTTAATGAAGTCTCCGAAACTGCTTATATGGCAAACGAGTTGTTTACTGCTGACAGTTTGATGTGGGATAGCATTATAGAAGTTGATAAGTTGCTTAAAGGTGTTGGTGCTGCTATCAACATTTCGCCTGATGGAAAATATATGTTTTTTGCTTTGTGTAATGATGAAAACGGCTTCGGAAGTTGTGACTTGTATCGTTCAAGAAATATAAACGGACAATGGCAAAAGCCGGAAAATTTGGGTGACGTGGTTAATACAAAGTATTGGGAATCACAACCTTGTATGTCGTCAGATAATAAAACGTTGTTTTTTGTCAGCAATCGTCCGGGAGGGTACGGAAAGTCCGATATATGGTATACAAGAATAGATGAAGACGGCAAGTTTTCGATGCCGCAAAATGCCGGCGCAAAAATTAATACCGCCGGTGAAGAAACTACGCCTTTTATCCACTTCGATGCTTATACTTTGTACTTCGCTTCAAATGGTCACCCCGGACTTGGTGGCTTCGACTTGTTTAAAGTGGATATGAGAAATTATGTCAATGACGAAGTTACTAACCTTGGCTATCCTGTTAATAATGCCGGTGACCAACAGTGTTTTGTCATTACTCCCGATGCTAAAACAGCGTATATATCTTCTTCAACAGGTAGCAAAACAAATAATTTTGACATATTCTCATTTGAAGTACCCGAAGCAATACGCCCGATTTCTACAAATTGCATCTATGGTAAGGTAATAGATGCTTATACTCGTCAACCGTTACAGGCTGTCGTGAATTTGCTGTCGAAAGATGTCGATACTTTGTTGCTGATTTCTGCTGCTGCCGATACTGACGGCAAATTCGTTTTGTGCTTAAAGGAAAATATCGACTTCGGAATTACAGCTTATTGTAAAGGTTATCTGCCATATTCTGAGATAAATGTGTCTTTTACAGATGATGAAAAAATTAAGAATATTGAGCTGTTTCCAATAGAAATTGGCAAGGATTTTGTTGCTAAAAATATCGTCTTTGCTTATAATAGTTACGAACTTGTGGAGTCTTCATATTACGAACTTGATGTTTTAGCGTTGATGATGGCGCAAAATCCACAAATGTGTTTTGAAATACGAGGACATACTGATAATATTGGCACACAACAATATAATAAAGAGTTGTCTTTGAAACGCGCTGAAGTCGTTTATAATTATTTGATAAGCAAAAGTATTAGCGATAAAAGGTTGAAATATGTAGGTTGTGGCTACGATTTTCCAATAGATACTAACGATACGGAAGAGGGTAGAGCTGTAAACAGACGAACAGAATTTAGAATTATAAAATAGTGAAGGTGATTAAATATATTTTTTATTTTTTGTTGTTGGGAACTTTGATGTTCGCTTCATGTTCTTCAACTAAGCCTTTTATTGTTGATTATGAGTGTAATTATGCTACACCGGTTGTCTCTAATGGCAAAATGTTGGTGCATAAAGGCTTTACAGTGTCGTATTTGCCAAAATATAAAATACCGGAGTGGGTTTCATATAGATTGATAGCAGAAGAAGTAGTGCTGGAAATTCCGCGTTGTGATGGTTTTTATGTAGACCCTGATTTTACGAATTGTGCTGTAAATGAAGATTATACAGGAAGTGGTTACGATAGAGGACATTTTTTCCCTGCCGCTGATGCGTGGACACCGGAAATTATGACAGAGTCTTTTTATTATACAAATGTAGCTCCGCAAAAACCTTCTTTTAATCGTGGTATATGGGCTTCACTCGAAGAACAAGTTAGAGAATGGGCTGTGGAATTGGATACTGTTTATGTGGTAACAGGCTCATATACATCAAATTATTCGTCTGCCAAAACAATAGGAAACGGCATAATAGTACCAACTCACTTTTACAAGGTTGTTGTAGTATGTAAACATGATTGCAAAAGCGGAATAGCATTTTTGCTAAGTAATACCACATACGATACAGAAGATTTTTGGAATTATGCTGTCACTATAGATGAGTTGGAAACTATAACAGGTGTAAATTTTTGCGAATTTTTACCTGATAATATAGAAAGTGAAATTGAGAAGACAGATGCCGAAGGATGGTTGAACTAAATATACATATTTTTACCGTTGATACAGAAAACAGCCGGTTTTTTATTAATGTCGGGTAACGGTGCCATGCTCCATAGATATACTTCTTTTGAAATAATCAACTCATCGTCACAATGTAAATTACATGCGATAGAAATCAGAGTGTCAGGCTTGCAAGTTGATATAAGAGTTTTTAACAGTTGTATATTACGATAAGGTGCTTCTATAAATATCTGAGTTTGTCCACTATCTAAAGATATTTTTTCCAACTGTTTTATTTTATTTTCTTTTGCAGGCGATTTGATTGGCAGATATCCGTTAAAAGCGAACGATTGTCCACACATTCCTGAAGAAATGAGAGCAGATAATATAGATGATGGTCCGATTAATGGTATAATGCGGATACCTTTGGAATGAGCGGCGTTGACAATAATAGCTCCGGGGTCAGCAATACACGGTAAGCCTGCTTCGCTTAACAAACCAATGTCAAAACCGTTGTCTGCGGCATCAAGATAGTTGGAAATTTCGTTTTTTCGGGTATGTTCGTTGAGCTGAAAGAAAGTCACTCCTTCAAAACTTTTTTCGTAGCCTATACTTCTAAGAGTGCGATAAGCAGTTTTGATTTCTTCGACAATAAAAACAGATATATTATTGACGACATCTTTATTATAAGCAGGTATACAACGATCAAAAGAGGTATTTCCTACAAGCGAAGGTATCAGATAAAGTTTTCCTTTGTCCATTTTAAAACTATATCTTTAATTTTTTGTCTATTTTTTCGACTTGGCTTTTAAATAATTTGTCGGTTTCTATTAGGTTGTTTACGGCTTTGCAAGCGTGTAACACGGTTGCATGGTCTTTGTTGCCGCAAGCTTGTCCGATAGTTGCTAAAGAAAGTTTTGTGTATTTTTTAGCAAGATACATAACGAGTTGCCTTGATTGTACGATTTCTCTTCGTCTTGAGTTGGAGTTGATGATGTCCGGTGTAAGTCCGAAGTTGTCACAAACTACTTTTTGTATGTATTCTATTGTAATTTCACGTGTTGTCACTTTAACATATTTGTCAATCATTTGTTTAGCTAAGGCAAGGGTTATATCTTTTTTATTTAATGAAGCCTGAGCTATTATAGATATTAAAGCACCTTCCAATTCACGAATGTTTGAATTAATGCTATATGCCATGTAATCAATAACTTCTTCCGGAAATTCTATACCGTCATTATATATTCGCTTTTTCAAAATAGCCACTTTGGTTTCATAGTCGGGAACTTGCAGATCGGCAGATAAACCCCATTTGAAACGCGACAATAAACGTTGCTCAAAACCGGTGAGGTCTACAGGCGGCTTGTCGGAAGTGATGACAAGCTGTTTTCCGTTTTGATGCAGATGATTGAATATATGGAAGAAAATGTCTTGTGTCTTCTCTTTACCTGCAATAGTTTGAATATCATCAACTAACAACACATCAATCATTTGATAGAAATGCTGAAAATCGTTTGTACTTCCTGATTTTACGGAGTCTACAAATTGTTGGACAAATTGTTCGGCTGTAACATAGAGAACTGTTTTTTCAGGGAACTGACTTTTTACTCTTAGACCGATTGCGTGCATCAGATGAGTTTTTCCTAAGCCTACATTGCTGTAGATAAATAAAGGATTAAAAGCTGTTTTTCCAGGTTGATTAGCAACAGCATAGCCGGCTGAACGTGCTAAACGATTGCAAGAGCCTTCAATGAAATTTTCAAAAGAATAACTTTCTACTAATTGAGAATTTATTTTTATTTTCTTCAACCCCGGGATTATGAAAGGGTTGGGCATGTCTTCGCTCTGTCCGCGATTTATATCAATTGGCATATATATAGATGGATTGATGACTTCTTTTTTGTTTGATGGCGGTAAATTGATAGACTTTGCCTCCGGTGACCCGCTGTCTACTATTATATTATACTCTAATCGACCTTCACTGCCAAGTTCCCATTTTATGGCTTTCCTTAAAATGTCTATGTAATGCTCTTCGAGCCATTCATAATAAAAACTGCTTGGAACTTGTATAGTCAATATGTTGTTTTCTAATTTTATAGGTTTAATCGGTGTGAACCATGTCTCATAATTCGCAGCACTTACGTTATCTCTTATAACTGACAGGCAATTGCCCCATACTGTCGAATAGTCTTTCTTCATAATAAAAACCCTTTTATATCGTTATTACTTTAATTTTCAATTAAATAGAAAATGCCAATTTTTGACCGTTTTCACGTTGCAAATATCTTAATAAAAAGTTTAAAAAAAACACTCTTCCGCTATTGCAAAATAAAAATTATTGTCGTATATAAGAGGGTCGGAATAAAATCTATAAATCAATAGAAACTTACACTTTTAGAAAATATTATTCAAATTCAGTCTTAATATAAACTAAGAAGTCGCTGTTTTTCAGTGTTCTAACCTGTTGATATTTTGTTACTAATTTTTGGCATGACAACTTTGTCCCGCTCTTGTCATTGATAATTAATAATATGGAAACTATTTTACTTCTACTATTTTAGTTCCATATATGGTTTCTATTTTTTTTATTGTTAATAAAGTCTTCGACTTTCTGCATTTTATAGTAGAAATAATGTTATTATCTATATACTCTTGCTGCGTTATTTCCAAATTATCATCTTTTATGATTTTCATGATGTGGTTCATGATTTCATAACTATATTCAAAAGATATTAAATCAAAGATAGTTTTTTCCACGATTTCATTATTGCCAATAGCTTCTTTAGTTGCTGTTTTATAGGCGTTGATTAATCCGGGGATACCTAATTTTGTGCCGCCGAAATATCTTACAACTATTATCAAGGTGTTGGTCAGTTCGTTTGACAATATTTGTCCATATATTGGCTTTGCTGCACTTCCTGACGGCTCACCGTCATCGTTGGTTCTCCATTTTTCATTTTTTTCCCAGCCTAATCTGTAAGCATAGCAATGATGTCGTGCATCAAAATATTTTTTTTTGATGTCGGACACATAAGATTTGATATTCTCCTCAGTTTCAACAGGATAAGCGATAGCAATAAATTTACTGCCTTTATCTTTATAATATCCTTCGGATATTTTGCTTAAGGTTCTGTATGTGTCAATAATATCCATTTGAATTACAAGGAAAACATTTTATATTCTTTTTTCAGTGCTTTTTTGTACCATTTTTCAGGAATTATCTTCCAATTTTCATTTTTATCGATTTCTACAGGGCTGTTATTTTTTAACCATTGAGCTATATAAAATTTCATATCTTGTTGAGATACGAAAGTAATTCGTTGAAACAGTTCTTTTTCGGGTATTCCGGCACCTAATGTAAGATGTCCGCCGCCGCCTGTTCCTCTATATGAGTTTATAGCAACTTTGTAAATCTTTTCATAATCAAAAGGTTCCCCGTTTGACATCGACTTTATATTTATTCTTTCGCCTTTGTCTTTACTTACATCTACTGTGTAGATGATGCCGGCTGCCGATTCATAATTATAAGCCGGAGTATATGTGTCGGGAAATGTTTGTGAAGTGATATTTCCGACAGAGTCTGTTTTGTATCGTAATAAATAGTCATCTTCATCTTTCATTTTGTTAAACCATTGCCAATATGAGAACTCCAACATGTCTTTTATTTCTTTTCCGCTCATTTCAATGGCATACAACGAATTATCATATTTATATAATTTGAATAAATCTTTGCGGTATTGCATGCCTTTGTGGATATTACTGTTCATTGATAAAGGTGCTGCAAATGAAATTTCGGCATCGGTTACTTCTAACTGTACTTTATGTATAAGGTTGGTCAACGGGTCGGCTTTAAATATACCTTCAATTGCTGATATGGATTTTGATATTATGCCTATCGGCTCATTGAAAAAATCTTTGATAATTTTTATTTCATGTTCAAAATTGTGAATAAAAGAGTAGTCGGCAGGTAATGATGCTGTTGTATATATGTGCGTTTTGATGTCGTTACCATAAGGAGTGAAGTTTACCTCTATGCTGCAAAAGTCGCGTGCTCGTGCTGTTGGTGCAATAATAGTTACTTCTTTTCCCCATTTATTGGTGATTGTGAAGTTGTGTCCTATATGGTCGTGTCCTGCTATGATTATGTCAAAACCTTCGACTTGTTTGGCTGTCAATAAAGCGGCATTTTCGTTTTTATATGTTGTATCGGTCTGATTATTAAATGTATAATCTGTTCCTGCATGACATAATCCTATCACTAAATCCGGCTTTTCTTTTTCAAGGATTATAGGCATCCAATATTTTGCGGATTTTATCATATCTTCGAACTCTAAGTCGTATATTAATTTGTCGGGCAGCCAGTTAGGTATTCCGGGAGTAGTTAGGGCGATTACGGCTATGGTTTTTCCGGCACGTTTATATATTGTATACGCCGGCAATAATGTCTGTCCTGTTTTTTCATCAATAACGTTGGCTGCCATACATGGAAAATTTAATGCTTTCACAAATTTCTCGAAGACATCTCTGCCGGCTTCAAAATCGTGGTTGCCGGCACAAGAACCGTCATATTGCATATAATTCATGATTTTTGCTCCTATGTGTACGGCAGAAGTGTCTATGTAATTATAGTAATATACAGCAGGGTCGCCTTGTAAATAATCGCCGTTGTCTAATAACAATATTTCTCTGTCCGACTGATGCCGCTGCATCTTTACATAAGTATTTATTTGTGACATAGACGGCAGATGGTCTTTGCCCGAAACAAAATCTACAGGAAATAACGCCCCATGTATATCACTTGTAGCTATTATCTCTAATTTTTTGTTTTGTGCCATCATCATTATCGAACTCATTATAATTATCATTGAAGTTATTATTCTTATTTTCACGATTTTATATCTTTATTGTCAATAGCAGAATCGCAAGAATGGCTGTAATGATACCTATAAGATTCGTTTTAGATATTTTTTCCTTGAAAATGAAATAACCTATTAAAACAGAAAGTATTACAACACAAATACTATAAACAGGTATAAATACCGATACTTGAATTTGCCCTAATCCTATTAATAATGACTTGAAATTAAGGTAATTAAATATTCCGAGTGTTATTCCTGTTATTACGGATTTTAAGGTGATTTTATATTCTTTATTAATGAACATAAAGATTAATCCGATTACACCGGAAAATAAAAAGCAGGAGCATATAAATTCCGAGTAGTCGTTATTATTTATAAGGTATGCTTGAGCTAATTTTATTATGGTGTCGTTGATGCCTATAATGAAAAATATGAGTATAGGCAGCCATGTTAGCAGTTTGCTGCGTTTATCAGTTGTTTTATCAATTTTTTTGTCAGGTAAATTAATTAATACTAATGATATTAAAGCTAATAACAATCCTATTATCATTGGATTGTTCAGAGTATCATTAAATAAAAAAATACCGAAAAGGATAGGGATGACTGCTGATATTCTACTGCTGATGGCAGTAATAGAGATGCCGCATTTGGTTGTACAGATGCCGAAAACAATAAATCCGCATATAAAGAAGAAGCCGTATAATATAGACCAGCCGAACCAATTACTTTGAATAATATAATTAATTGTACTGCCTTCAGAAGAGAAGATAAAACCAAGAATTGCTGAAGTTAAATAGCTGAAAGTTATAGATTGTAATGTGCTGACATTTTTTTTAGCTGCAATTTTAAATGTCAATAATATTGCAGTTGAAGTAAGTATTGCGATAATTAAAGAAATCATGATAAAAAAATTTTTCAAAGGTAACGTTTTTTTTATAATTTAGCCCCGCCATGTTTTGTATTAAGAATTTTTTTGATGCTCAAGTCGAAGTGCTTGTGAAACAGTATGATAGGAGGGAAGCGGCGACTATTGCCGAACTTTTGTTTGAACATGTTTTTCATAAGCCGATACATTTATTGCTACTTAATAAGGATAATTTTGAAGATAAAAACAGCATTTGTGTTGTTGAAAGTGCAATAAATCGCTTGCTTAACAATGAGCCGGTGCAGTATATACTTGGTGAGGCTTTTTTTTACGATAGAAAGTTTGTTGTTACTTCTGACGTTTTAATTCCGCGAGGCGAGACAGAAGAACTTGTCAAGTTGCTCTTAGATGATGATTTTTCACGCCGGAATTTGTCCGTAATTGATATATGTACCGGAAGTGGATGTATTCCGGTTACTTTGAAATTGGAACGTGATAATTTATATGTTTCCGGTTTTGATATTTCTGAAGCTGCCGTGAAGGTGGCTAAAGCTAATGCTGCAAATCTTCACGCAGATGTAAATTTTTATGTTGATGATATTTTTGAAATTAAAATTGCAGATAAATATGATGTGATTATATCCAATCCTCCTTATGTGACAGAAAGTGACAAGAAGTTGATGAGAGCAAATGTTGTTGATTATGAGCCTTCGCTTGCACTTTTTGTTCACGATGATAATCCGCTGATTTATTATCGGGCTTTGTTGAATGTTTCTTGCAATATGCTTAATGTCGGCGGCAGAGTATATATGGAAATAAATGAAAATTATGGTGCTGAAGTTGTAAATTTGTTTCAGACTTGCTTTAAGTATGTAAATATTTTTCAAGACATAAATGGGAAAGACCGTTTTGTGGTTGCAGCAGATATGCTTAATATTTAGTCGTTAAAAAATTTATTTTTGCACTTGTAACTTACATTTTTGGATGTTGAATTCAGGGATTTAAACTGTTAAAAAAGTATTTTATCCCAAATTATACCTAAATGTGAAATGCTGATTATTGAAATTCGCCCCTAAATAACGAAATTCACCCCTTTTTTACTTGTTTTTTTGTTTCTTTAAGGGTTTGGCAGCCCTTTTTTCATTACTTATGAAAAAAAAGCAGTCTCTTTGCAGCGTGTTTTTGTGCAACGAAATTGCGGCAAAATTTTAGTTGCAAATAATGTTGTCTAAAAACATTTTTAAATAAATTGTGAATTAACTAAAGAAAATATGAAGATTATTGGCACAGGTAAAGCATTACCGGCATTAAGAGTTTCCAATGATATGTTGGCTGAATTTTTAGACACAAGTGATGAATGGATAAGGACACGCACCGGTATAAAAGAGAGAAGGTTGCTTTCGGATGAAGACCTTTTTGATTTATCGCGTATAGCAGCGAATGAGGCTTTGATTGATGCCGGCATTAGTGCAAGTGACATAGATTATATGATTTGTTCTAATGTGGCTAATAATTATGTAACGCCTTCTCTTAGCTGTATTTTGCAGGGCTTGATTCATGCTGAATGTCCGTGTATAGATATTAATGGAGCTTGCTCCGGTTTTATATATGCACTTGACATTGCAGAATCTTTTTTGAAAACTAAAGATGATATTAATAATATTTTGATTGTTTGTGCCGAAGAGCCGTCTCGTTTTACTAATTGGAATGAGCGAGACACGAGCGTACTTTTTGGTGATGGTGCCGGTGCGGTAGTGCTTACAAAAGGAGATGACCTGCTGGCAATGCAACTTTCATCTCAAAGTAAAGTAGAGCCTCTTTATTATCAAAGAAATTTAGAGAAGACACCTTATAATAAAAAACCTGAAGGCAATGCACCTTTGGTGATGCACGGTAAAGATGTGTATAAACTTGCTGTTTCATCATCTGTATTAGATATTAACAGTATATTTAAAAGTGCAAATATTTCGGCTGACGATGTAGATTATTTTTTGTTGCACCAAGCGAATATCAGGATTATAGATGCAATTCGTCAGCAGTTGGAGCAGCCGGAGGTAAAGTTTCCTCACAATATAGAGAATTATGGAAACACTTCGTCTGCAAGCATTCCTATTTTGTTGGACGAACTTCATAAGTCGGGTAAGATAGAAGAAGGTGATGTTTTGCTGCTTAGCGCTTTTGGTGCCGGTTTTACTACAGGAGCCTGTGCTTTAAGATGGTCGTTGAGCTGATTTTTGTTTAATAGTAAATTAATTTTGAATTATGAATAGAATTTGTGAATTGTTAGGTATTAAATATCCCATTTTTCAGGGAGGAATGGCATGGGTATCGGAGGCTAATCTTGCCGCAGCTGTTTCAAATGCGGGTGGACTTGGTATCATTTCTGCCATGAATGCGAATGCAGATATAGTGAGAGCTGAAATCAGAAAGTGTAAGACAAAAACAGATAAAATATTTGCAGTTAATATAATGTTGGCAAGTCCTTTTGCTGATGATGTAGCTCAAGTTGTTGTGGAAGAAGGTGTCCGTGTTGTTACTACGGGTGCCGGCATGCCTTCTAAATACATGGAAGCATGGCTTGACGCAGGCATAAAAGTCATACCTGTTGTAGCTTCTGTCGCTTTTGCGGTGAGGATGGAAAAACTTGGAGCTTGTGCTGTTGTTGCTGAAGGCGGTGAATCCGGTGGACATATTGGCGAAATGAATACAATGGCGTTAGTGCCTCAGGTTTGTGATGCTGTTAACGTACCTGTTATAGCTGCAGGTGGTATTGCTGACGGTCGCGGCTTTGCGGCGGCTCTTATGCTTGGTGCAGAAGGCATACAGTGCGGAACACGCTTCCTCGTAGCTGAAGAATGTGTGATACACGATAATTATAAAAATAAAATTATAGCAGCCCACGATGTCGATACTATTGTGACAGGTAAAAAATTGGGACACCCTGTGAGAGCTTTGAAAAATCCGTTTACTCGTCAATTTGCAGCATTAGAAAAAGATGCTACTGTAACAGAACAACAAATCAATGAATATGGAACAGGGGCATTGAGAAAAGCCGCAGTCGAAGGCGACATAAACGGCGGCTGCTTTATGGCAGGGCAATCTGCAGGATTGGTTAACAAAATACAATCAGCTCAAGAGATAATCGATGATTTGATGAACAGTTGCGCTGCACGTATTCGTGAAGTCAGCACATCAAATATTATATAATATATATAAGGTATGAATAGAGTTGTAGTTACCGGCATGGGAGCCATAACACCCATAGGCAATAATATCGAAACTTTTTGGAATAACCTCGTTACCGGACATTGCGGTATAGATTTTATAAAATCTATACCTTCAGATGGCTTTCCGGTGAAGATAGCTGCCGAAATTAAGGATTTTAAACCCGAAGAGTTCGGTATCGATTTCGGCACTGTTCGCAGAACGGATTTGTTTACTCAATATGCTTTGGCGGCTGCTTATCAAGCTATGCAAAGTTGTGGCGACTTAGGAGTCGCTCCGGAGCGGCTTGGTGTTTACATAGGCTCCGGTGTCGGCGGCATCAAAACATTAACTAAAGAGATAACTAAATTAAATGCTGATGGCATTCAATGGGTGTCTCCGTTGTTTGTTCCAATGATGATAGTGAACATTGCAGCAGGCAATGTAGCTATAAAATATAATGCACAAGGACCCTGTCTGCCTATAGTCACGGCTTGTGCAACCTCAACTAACTCAATAGGAGAGGCTTATCGTGCAATAAAACACGGTTATGCAGATGCAATTATAGCCGGTGGTGCGGAAGCGGGCTTGGAGCCTATTACTGTCGGCGGCTTTGCCAACTGTAAAGCACTGTCGCGCAGTGAAGACCCTAAAACAGCATCTCTGCCTTTCGACATAAGACGTCAGGGCTTCGTCATTGGCGAAGGTGCCGGAATTGTCGTCCTCGAAGAGTATAATCATGCTAAACGACGTAACGCTAATATATTGGCGGAGGTCTGCGGCTACGGAAATACTTGTGACGCTTATCATGTTACAGCTCCTAAACCTGACGGTTCTTCGGCTGCCCGCTCTATTACAATGGCTCTCGATGAAGCCGGCTTCAATAGCAACAACGACTTGCTGTATGTAAACGCCCATGGCACAGGGACACCATTAAATGATAAGTCTGAAACAGCTGCTATCAAACTTGCTTTAGGAGATACAGTAGCTCATAAAACTTTGGTGTCCTCCAATAAATCTATGATAGGACACATGCTTGGTGCCGCCGGTGCAGTGGAGTTGATAGCAACAGTATTGTCTGTTAATAAAGGAATAATTCCACCAACAATAGGTCTCGATGAACCTGACCCTTGTTGCGATTTAGATTATGTTCCAAATAAAGCCCGTGAATTTGCTGCCTCTATAGCAATATCAAATTCGTTAGGTTTCGGCGGACATAATGCAACAGTCGCAGTGAGGAAAATTGTTTAACGTTTAATGTGTTAGTGACATTAGTGATTTTAAATTAGTAAATAAACAGATAGTGGATAATGATTGTGTGTTGGTTTAAATAATAAATTAATCTACCGTATTCAGCAAATATGTACACAGTCATTATCCAGTATCTTAAATTATAAAAGCCAATGAATAGAGAAGAAATTAAAAAATATATTCCGCATAGAGAGCCTATGTTATTAGTTGACAACATAGATATTGATGAAAACAAGATAGCTCATGCAACATATAAAGTTACCGGTGAAGAATTTTTTTTAAAAGGTCATTTTCCCGGTAATCCTGTTGTGCCGGGTGTCATTTTATGTGAAATAATGGCACAATCTTGTTGTCTTTTGATAGGTGATGAGCTGTTTGGAAGAACACCGCTGTATGCCGGAATAGATAAAGTGAAATTTAAAAGGAAGGTTGTTCCCGGAGATTTGATAGAAGTTACGGCTCAAATAGTGAATAGACGTGCCCTGGTGTTTTTTGTGGAAGCTGAAGCTCGCGTGGAAAATGACCTTTGCGTGAAAGGCAGTCTGTCTTTTATATTGATAGATAACGATAAGTTAGATTTATAATCTTATGATTTTGTAATATTTTGGAGTGTAAGTTTCATCTTGCATGCCGCCTTGTGCAAATATAAAATCTTTTAATACTATATCAGGTTCTACAACGTCTTCAATATAATATGGCGTATACATGGCATTGCACACTATTACTTTTTTTGCCTTAACTGCCTTAAAATTACGATAATAGTCGTTTAAATTGTTGAAATAATCAGTAGTAATTTCAGCGGTATATTGTGTTACGTAGCGCATATACTCTGTTTTAGCACCCACTGTTATTGCTGTTTCCGGCGATACAGCAAAACTTCCTACATGATTGTCATCTTTCCATACATAATCGAAACCGGCATCTTGATAAAATTTAGCCATATAGCTTTTCCCGCCTGAAGTGTACCAATAACCGTTATATTCTATAAGGTCGGCTATTTGTGGTTTCACCGTTTCATTTTTATATTTTGAAGCATACAGATTATATTCTTCGACTATCGTATTATACAGGACATTAGCGGTGCTATCTTCACAAAAAAGGAATCCGAAGAACTTTATCCACTCCATGCGTCCTAAAGGATGTGTTTCCAAATATTCCAACACAGGAAGTACCGTCAACTTTGAGGACTTAATGGTAGCATAATCATCGCTATTGAATTCATTCATAAAAACATACTTAGGACGTAATGCTAACAGAACTTCTATACGTGTACCGCCGCCTAAAGTTACTTCTTTTATTGCACTTTTGTTTAATTTTTTGAAAACAGATGAATAGATGAAGTAACTGCTGTCGGGGATGCCAACTACATCTTCAATATGACCGATTTTATCTAAAAATGCAAGATGAGTGGTCGAAAAACAGGCGGATTTTCCGGAAGTGGACATGGAATCAACAGGTATGTAAGTGTCGGAAACCACTTGTGTGGTGTCGGAAGGATTTCTGATGATTATGTGATAATTGTCGTCATCTTTTGTGACGAGAAAACCTTTCGCATAAATAGGTCGTAATACAACTTGTTCGTCATTATAGGTGTTACGAGTGTCACACGCGGTGATAATGAGCAATAAACATAAAAAAACAAATGAATTATTGAATTTCATAATAGACAAAATAAACTTTTTAAATTGATTTAGTATTCTACTTTTATCAAACACAGACCTTTTGCCGGCACTGAAGCTCCTGCGTTATTACGGCTTTTACTTTCTATAACAGCTTCAAAGTCATCTAAAGAAATTTTTTCTGTGCCGATATCTAACATTGTTCCGCAAATTGCTCGTACCATATTTCTTAGAAATCTGTCGGCACTGATTGTAAAGTCAACGATATGCTCATGTCTTTCCCATTTTGCATACGATATAACGCAGTTATTTGTAGCAACTTGTGTACCTGTTTTGGAAAAGCATGAAAAGTCCACATATTCTCTTAGAATTTCAGAGGCTTCATTCATGAGTTCCAAGTTTAGCTTATATGGAAAATGATATGCAAAATCGAACAAAAAAGGGTCTTTTTCAGTGATGATAGTATATCTATAAGTTCTTTCCTTAGCCGAAAATCTTGCGTGAAACTCCTGATTATCAGGGATAAAAGCTTTTATTATTTTGATGTCCGGCGGTAAAAAGCCGTTCAATTTATATTTTAGCTGTTCCAAAGAATATGGCAAGTCGTTGTTTAAGTCAAAATGAAGATAAAAGTCGGAGGCATGAACGCCGGTGTCGGTTCTGCCGCAGCCTACAACTTCTATTTTATTTTTCAAGATAAGAGAAAGTCCTTTTTCTATGATTTCCTGCACGCTAATGGCGTTAGGCTGAATTTGCCAGCCGTGATAATTACTGCCGTTATATTGAAGATTCAAAAAAATGCGCATGCTAAAATAAAGCCTTAAAGAACTCGTAAGTTATCCAGCCGGAAGTCATCAACTTAAGTCCGGTTCCGCACACAAAACCTATCAAAGAGCCGATGCCTGATTTAAAAGCCACTTTAGAATCTTTACCATAAAGCAGTTCGCCGATTACAGCACCGGCAAACGGACCGATAATTATTCCGTAAGGAGCAAAGAAAAAGCCTATTATCAAGCCTATTGTTGCGCCCCACGTACCCCATTTGGTGCCGCCTAATTTTTTTGTGCCAAATATCGGAATGACATTATCTATAATAGTTACAACTACAACAATGACAGCCAATAACCACATATATTTAGAAGTAAACGGGTGTTTGCTTGAAAGTTGAAGCAACAACAAGCCGATAAAAGAAATGGGAGGTCCTGGCAATATAGGTAATATACAACCGCATAAACCTATCAAAATTAAAACTCCTCCAAATATATAAAGAAAAATATCCATAGTAAAATAATTAAAATGCAAACGACAGAGCTATACCTAAATTTTCTAAAAATTGTAATTTAGGTATTTCTTTAATTTTAACCTGCACTCCATCAACTTCTTCATAAACAGCAAATTTTATATTGTCATCATAGATGATACGCCAATATATATTTGTAGTAAAATGTTTTGTAATCAAAAAGGAGCATTTTGATTCCCAGTCGACATCAAAATTCCAACGATTTGTAATATCTTCATCAAGATAATTGTTGTGCAGTTCAAATTTTGAGGTAATGACAATTTTTTCTTTTATGGTATGATTGTATTTGAGTACAAAGTTAAAGCCTAATTCAGAGCGTAGCTGATTGCCCTGAGTTAAAATAGTCACTCCATCTTCGGCATAAACAGCCGGCGTTACGCCATAAGCACCGGCATTAGCAAGTTTTTCATCTGCAACGAATGTAAATTTGCCTGAAATCGGAGATAAAAAAACAGACAATTGTTTTATAGGGACAACGTCAACACCAAAAGACAAGGTGAGATAACCCGGTGCGAAAAATCGTGAGACTATCACAGAATCATTAGGATAAGTATAACCGTTAGAAAATTGAGTCTTGAAATCGAGTAGGAGAGAGTAAGATAACTTTTTCCATACTTTGTAGTTAAGCTGTGAATAAAAGTTCAGCTTGTCTTCCGTCTTTCTTTGCGGTGCAGCGATTTCTTTAGACAGAAACATATAGCCGTAGCCTACATTCATGGTATTATTGAATGTTATAATGTTGCGTTCATATTTCAAGTTGGCATCTAATCCGGCAACTCCGGAAACAGAACTGTTGCCACCCGCAGCCCAATTCGAGTATGCGTATTGACTTAATGTTAAAGATGTTTTAACTTTATGAGACCAATAACATGTGTCCTTTTTCAAACTATCGCTGACAATTGTATTGGAAGAATCAGGAAAGTTACAGCATAAATCTATTGCCTTTGCCGTCAAGGGCAAAGTAAGGCAACATAACAAGATCAATGCTGAAATAATTCCTGAAAACTTCATAAATGTTATTTTAGATAAGTGTCAAGCCATGATTTAAACTCACGTTGCCATAACACGGCATTTTGTGGTAACACCACAAAATGGGTTTCATTATTGAAGAATAACAACTTTGATGGTACGCCGAGCAGCTGTGCGCAATTGAAAGCTTCAAGACTCTGAGTATACGGAATTCTGTAATCATGTTCGCCAACAATAATTAAGATAGGCGTATTCCAATTTTGTACATACAGATGTGGTGAATATTTATAGCTTTTCGGCTCCGGTTTTTGCCAATAAGGACCTTCATAATCATGATTTGTGAAGAATACTTCTTCAGTTGAGCCGTACATGCTGTAAAAGTCGAAGATGCCGCAATGTGCGATAAAGGCTTTAAATCTGTTTTCATGATGACCTGCCAACCAATATACGGAGTATCCGCCGTAGCTTGCTCCGACAGCCCCCATTCTGTCAGCATCTATAAAAGGTTCCTTGGAAATTACGTCAACAGCTTGCAAATAATCTTGCTGGTTAAGTCCGCCGTAGTCGCCGCTAATCTGGTCTGTCCATTCCTGACCGAAAGTAGTGACGCCGCGTCTGTTAGGCGCAATTACAACATAGCCGTTGGCAGCCATCATCTGGAAGTTCCAGCGGTACGACCAAAATTGGCTCAACGCCGACTGTGGACCGCCCTCACAATATAAAATCGCAGGATACTTCTGCGAAGCATCAAAGAACGGCGGATATATAACCCATACCAACATGTCTTTGCCGTCAACAGTTTTAATCCATCTCTCTTCGACATTGCCCATCTCTATAGATGAAAGCAATTCGTCATTTACGTGCGATAAAACAGTTTCTGCCCCGCTTGTAATATTGACTTTATAAATAGCAGTAGGCATCGACATAGACTGCTTTGCTCCTATAATAAAACCATCGCCAAGTACATATTCTACATAATCATGTTGTCCTTTAGTGATTTGGGTGATGTCTTTGGTCTTTGGATTGATGTAATATATCTGTTTGGTTGCATTATGTCCGCTGAGGAAATATAATCTGTCTTCTTTAGCATTCCATTGATAATTATTACAACTTTGGTCAAAGTTTTCTGTAAGACAGCTAACTTTCTCATTTCCAAAATCATAGAGCATGATTCTTTCTTTGTCGGCTTCAAATCCGGGTGTTTCCATGCTTTTCCACGTCAAATATCTGCCGGAAGGCGAAAAAACAGGGTCGTGGTCGTAGCCTAAGTTAAATTCGCTTATGTTTGTTGTTTTGCCACTTGCCACATCATAAATATAAATATCAGAATTAGTGCTAACGGCATATTCGCGTCCTACTAATTTTTTGCATGTATAAGCCAATTTAGTTCCATCGGGAGACCAATCTATTTGCTCTATGCCACCCCACGGGTTCATAGGAGTGTCGTACCTCATGCCGGCTAAAACATCAACGCCGACAGCTATTTTGTCGTTAATAAGTGTGGTGACAAATGGGTGACTGTAAGCATAATCATGCCATGTATCCCAATGACGATACATTAAATCTTCGATAATTCGGACGTTTGTCATTTGTAAATCAGGATAAACATCGGTAGGTGACTTGTCTAATTTAACATCTTGAGTATAAACAAGATGAATACCGTCAGGAGCGAACTTGAAAGCATTGATACCACCTTCGATATAGCTAATCTGTCTAATATTCCCGCCATCATAATTCATTGAAAATATCTGCATGGCATCATCAGCAACGGCTAAATAATATATTTCGGATTTAGTTGGGTGAAATACGGCATTGTATTCGGAAGATGGTGTATTAGTGAGCTTTACGGTTTTATCACTGTCGATATAGGTCAAATATAAATCTCTGTTAGATTTATTGGTTGACAGGTCGTAAAAAGTTACGCCATATAGGACGGCGGCGTTATCCGGCGAGAGTTGGATTTCGCTGATACGTCCCATTTTCCACATATCTTCGGGTATCATAGCATGTTTTTGACACATAGACATAACAGGTAAACAAATCATAAATAGAACGATAAATTTCTTCATATTGATATATTATTAAGATAATTAAACAAATTGCGAAGTTATAAGATTTTTTTGAATTAAACAGAATAATAAGGTAAACATGACGAAAAAATTTTATGGCGTAGATTCAAGTAGCATTGCGAAAATACAATAAAGAGTTGAGAAATATAGATTTAAAGGTGTAATTTTTGATATTATGTCAAATTTGCATTAGTTGCATTTGATTTTAAAGTGTTTATAATCAAGATGTTTATTTGCATATATTGTTTTTCTATTTTTTCTTCTTTTACTTTTTTATGATTAGAAAAGTAACAAAAAAGTCTTCCGCTGCGTCAAAACCACATCAGCCAAGGCGGGTCTGCATTGTTGCTTTGCAACAATTTTGGGTTTGCCTTATCAGTTTATAAATTCTCTGACATGACCCCGTAGGG
>JALNXP010000097.1 GCA_023230285.1 Bacteroidales bacterium
TCAAACTCTGACTATTGAACTCTATCGTGAAGCCGGTATTCGCGGCTGCGAAATTGGCTATCTGTTAGCAGACAGAGATCCTATTACACGTCAAAATCGTTTCGGCGGTCTTGACTTCCTCAGACTTGCAATTCCACGTCGTGTATATACCAACAACCACATGGATGTTATCGCTGTAGCTCTCAAAAATGTATACGACAGAAGAGAAAGCATCACAAGAGGTGTAAAAATTGCATGGGAAGCCGAATTGATGAGACATTTTACAGTTCAGTTAGAACCATTACAAAAATAAATAATTGTGTTTTTGTGTTGTTAAAGATTTTACTGCCGGTTTGTAATACAAATCGGCAGTTTGTCGTTTTAAAATTAAATAAATAATTTGTTATTATGGAAATATATAGAGATTCTTTCTTTCCGGGACCTACTTCTGTGCCGGAAGATGTTTTAAAAATAGGATTAAAAAACTTTGGCTCTGCCGACATTGAACCAGAGTTTTTAGAACTATATTATAAATGTACCGACAATTTAAAACTTCTTTTCAACACTAATAACGACGTGGTAGTAATGTCAGGTGAGGGAATGTTAGCTTTATGGTCAGGAATTAAAAGTTGCCTGACAAAAGATGACAAAGTTTTAGTACTTTCCACCGGCTATTTTGGCAGTGGCTTCGCTGACATGGCAAAATGTATCGGCTGCAAAGTAGAAAAGATAGAATTTCCTCTCGATTGCAGCTTCGAGGATTACGACCTTATCGAAGATAAAATAAGACAATTTAAACCTAAGATGATAACAGCAGTACATTGTGAAACTCCAAGCGGTATCTTAAACGACCTGACTGTAATCGGTAAATTAAAAGCCCAATATAACATACCACTATTATGTGTTGATGCAGTATCCTCTGTCGGCGCAACTAATGTTGACGTTGACAAACACAATATCGACATTTGTTTTGGCGGCTCGCAAAAAGTATTATCTACTCCGCCAAACGCTTGCTTCTTATCTGTAAGCAATAACGCATGGAAATATGCTCAAGACATTAATTATCAGGGATATGATGCTCTGATACCTTTCAAACAAGCCCCAAAAACAGGCAACTTTCCATATACTCCAAGCTGGATAAACGTTGCTCAACTATATCAGGCTTCTAAAGATATTTTAGACGAAGGATTGGAAAATGTTGTGGCAAGACATAAATTGTGCTCAAAAATGACAATAGACTTGCTGAAGAAAACAGGCATCAAGTTATTCCCTAAAAAAGAAGAATATTCGTCTCCAACAGTTACAGCTGCTTATGTACCTGAAAAATACAGCTGGCAGGAATTTGACAATATGCTTAGAAAACAAGGCATTTGTATTGGAGGAAACTTCTGGGGATTAGCAGGTAAAGTATTCAGAATAGGTCACATGGGAAGTCAAGCATATCCAAATAATATTGAAAAATTATGTGGCTTGTTATAATTATACTGTTATTGCTTTTAGTGCTACCGCTTTCGATGGGATTGGTTGTAGGCATAGGACGCAAAGTATCTGAAAAGCACTTGCTTTCATTTGCATTTGTCAATGGCATAACATTTTTTGTTATGGCTTTATTAGGAAAATTACTTGCGACCTTATTACTTAAAATTGAAGATGTAAGTTATCTGTCCGGTTTAATAATCTGTATTGTCGCTTTCACAATTTTCAGTAAAGGAAGAAAAAGAAGTTTATTTATTGCAGCCATTGACAGAGATGATATAAAAAAATATCTTTTATCCTGCATAGCTGCCGGCATGAGCATTATGATTTCCTTTGTCGGCATAGAATTTCTTTATAAGCTTCCATGGCTTTCTTTAGGATTATTCGCATTAGCATGCGTAATAGTAAATGCGGTAGCAATACGTTCAGGAAAGTACATTTCCAAGCTCGCTTACATAAAACTTCCACTCTTAATTGCCGGTTTTATGCTTTTTTTAGCAGGACTTTTCGTCTTCGTGAAGGTTTTTATCTTAAGCAATTAGTTATTTGATTATCAAATATTTGAACGTCCGTATTTTTTATTCGGACGTTCAAATAAAAAACAAAACCTCCGCAATAAAAAGCTCGAACCACTATATTTTTCAGAAAATCGACAGTTTATTGAAAAAGAGCAAAATTTGCAGAAAATTTTTCAAAATGAAAACAATAAAAGACATCTTTGAAACTGCTTCTTTGCTATACAGTGAAAAAATCATGTTCAGCACATATCATGACGAGCAATACACCTTTTCACAATTTAAAGAAAAAGTATATGAAATGCAAAACACTCTATATTATTATGGTGTTGAAAAAGGTTCTAAGGTTGCAATATTGGCAGAAGACACACCACAATGGAATGTTGCCTTCTTCGCAATTACAACAATGGGCGGCATAGTAGTTCCAATATCAAAATACAAAGATGCAGCAACAATACATAGGACAACCTCCGAAGCTGACTGTAAATACCTTATCCTTGAAAACTCCATAATATCTTCAAAAACAGCTAATGAAATTAATGAAGACACACCTCTAACCATTATAGACATTGACACTTTAAAATGTGTAATTTCTCCAAATTTAGAGATAAAAAGATCCCTCACAATTGATAACAGCCACAGTTTAACCCGTCCTGAAGTAAACATAGACACATTAGACATTGCAGCTATTGAAGTAACCATTGACCCTTATGCTGCCAGCACAAAATATTTTACCCACGAAGAATTAATAAGCGAAGCATCTAAAGAAGCCAATAGTTATAATCTTACTGAATCGGATATTTTTCTGTCCGTTTTAACTGTTTCAACAACTTTCAGAAAACTTACAGGCTCTTTAATACCAATAATGAGCGGCACTGCTACAATATTCAAACCGCGTCATGCGTTTTTCAATGAAATTATGGATATGATAACCGACACAAAACCGTCAGTAGTATATACGGTGTCAAAAGTCATAGAATTAGTTTATAAAAGCCAAATTGTCAGTAATCGCTCAAAAATGTTGAATGAAAGAGAAGATAGAAAACTTTCGCTGTTCCAAAGGCTGAAATTAAAAGCTACAGGTATCAAGTTACATAAAGTTCTCGGCGGAAACATCAGAGTTTGCGCTACAAAAAAGAGTACAGACAACAAAAAAGTAGAAAGTTTTATCAAAAAATCAGGTTTACGAGTAAAAATGAAATTTATAAACGGACAAGCATAGAAAGTAACTTTATTTGCTCTTTATCCACAGCTCCGGATTTACCGGCGTAGTATCTTTCCAAATCTCAAAATGCAGTTTCGCCGTATTTTCTGACGGGTCGTTATATATTACCCCGATATTTTGTTTTGTCGACACATTATCTCCAACGTTGACAAGCACTTCGGACAGATTAGAGTAAACTGTAAGATAGTCGCCGTGACGAACAATGACGACATTATTAAATTGCGGGACGTTCATGATTTTAGTTACCTTCCCATTGAAAACAGAGCGGGCGAAACTCTTAGATTCTGTCAAAATCCGGATGCCGTTCAAATTTACCTTTATGTTTTTCAATACCGGATGCGGATGCTCTCCAAATTGCTCGGTAATAATGCCTCGCTCACATGGCCACGGCAATTTCCCTTTGTTGCCGGCAAACTCAGAAGAAATGATTTTCTCCTCCGGCGTCAATTCCAACCTGCTGCTGTTCTTGTTTCTTGCCTTAATCTCAGCAGCGATAATAGCTTCTATCTCTTTCTTTAACTTATCAAGTGCTTTTTGCTGTTCCTTAATTTTCTTTGCCAATTCCTTTTCTTTCTTAGAAAGATCTTGAATTACCATATTCTTCTCTGTTTGCTCTACTTTTAAAGCAGCATTCTCAACTTCTTTTTCATCAACAAGACTTTTCTTGGAATTTTTATTAATCAATAAAGCATCTTGTTGATATTGCAATTGCATAGAAATTTCGAGAATATCATTGTAATACTGCTTCCTTTTATCCGAATAATATTTAAAGAAAGCTATTCTTTTAAAAGCCTGATTCAAATCTTTCGCTGCAAAAATATATGATAAACGTTTATAACTGTTCTTATTATTCCAAGTATTTTGAATAATAAGAGCATATTCATCTTTTAAAATCTGTAACTCTTTTTCAAGAATCGCAATACTGTCGTTTATATTAACTATAGATTTATCTATCTGCCCTATCTCTTTATTAATATTTCTTATCATCGCATTTCTGTTTTTAATTTTATTATCAATGACATACAGCTCATTCATAGATGTTTTTTTCTCAGAACGCGTTTTATTTAATAATTGATTGGTATAAGACAGCTCCTTTTCAATTTGTGCCTTATCATTCTGCAAATCGCTCTTAGTCTGTGCGTTAGCAAAAACAGAGACAAAAAACACAAAAAGAAACGATATATAAATATTTTTACACATAACTAATTAACCTTAACATAATTTTTAGGAACTACAACATTAACAGGTTTTTTATCAAAATTATGTTTTGAAAAAGAGATATTTATATCGCCGACTGCGGGAAGCGAGCAATAGA
Organism: Bacteroidales bacterium; assembly: GCA_023230285.1. GTDB lineage: Bacteria > Bacteroidota > Bacteroidia > Bacteroidales > BM520 > RGIG7150. The sequence goes on from JALNXP010000097.1 coordinate 4,511, forward strand.
CAGACTGCGGTATATAATTTGGTTTTGAAAAGACAAAATAATCATCATAACCGATAGAGCCGAAAACCTCATCATTCATATTAGAAATTAGAGATTCTTTCAGCGAATAATCACTACCAACACTCACGACATAATTGAAAAAGCCGTTATTATATTTCATAACATATTCATTATCAACATACTGAAATATGGGAGCTGTGGTTACAAAATTATTGATAATTCTACCGAACAAAGCATCTTCTATAGATTTATAATTAAAATTGAGTCCAAATTCTTCACTCAAATCATCATAATTCAATACTTTGTAATTTCGTTGTAATTTATTCACAATCACAATACTATCTTCACAAATATATGCTGTTGCAGCGTTCATTCCCAACATAAGTATATTAACAGAGATAAGCGATGAATCTGCAACATATTGTAAAAGTCCGTTAATGCTAACATTTTTTGCCTCCACAGTAGTCAGAGTTGCTTTAAATTGGGCTGTCAAATATTCTGCGTTAAAGTACCTTTGCAATACACTATCCATAAGTTGTTTTTCAGAAGTACATATTGCAGACGATTTATCGGCAGTCGTTATTTTTTTCTTTACGGAGCAAGAAAAGCATAACGACATGATAATAAGTATTATATACACATAATGAAAAACATTGGACTTATTCATAATACGATTTATCTCTTATTTTTTTAATTAAGATTTCTGAAGCAGAATCAGGGGCTGTATCGTAGGCTTTTTGCCACTCTTTTACAGCTTTTTCTGTTTCATTCAAATTCCACAAAATATCGCCATAATGTTCCAAAACAACACTTTTGTCGTCACCGATATAATCAAGTGCGAGACGCACATACTTTGATGCTTCTTCATACTTTCCTTTTTTAAACAAAGCCCACGCATAAGTATCAAGATAATGAGAGCTTTTTGGGCTAAGTTCAACTGCTTTCTTTGCCATTATTTCTGCTTTATCAAGATTTTGTCCGGAAGTACTAAGATAATAGCTGTAATTATTCAAAAGATAAGCGTTATTTGCATTCAGCAACAGTGACTTATCATAAGAATCATAGGCATCTTTCTTATTTTCGGCGGCATAATAACAATCGCCGATATAGCAATAAAAATCAGCTTTCAGTGTATCATTATCAGTAACCATCATTACACCTTCTTTATATACAAACAAAGCATCTTCGTATTTTTTTTGTGCATACAAATTACTGCCATAAAACAGGTAATAATCCGGAATTAGCGGATACATATTAATTGCTTTTTCACAAAGGGCGACAACAGCGGTATCATTATGCAAATAATTTTCGATATACATTAAGCGCAAAAACACATCCGGAGTTGTATAGTCCTTATCAAGTACTTCATAATAATATTGGCGGGCGGCACCCAATTGATTGGCATACAAATAATAATCTGCGAGCAAAACAGTTGGATGCGGGTCATCGGGATGAGTTTGATGAATGGTTTTAATCAAGTTAAGAGCATCGGTATTAGAATTTTTCAAGATGTCTTCAACGGAAAAAAAGTCGAGTATGACGGCTATTTTAGTTTTAGTGTCCATATTGGTATCCAAGAAAGCCGCATTAAGTTCATCAAAAACTTTTTTACTATTACCTTCTTTATCTCTATAATATTTAGCTAATCTAACGTGCATATATGGATTAGAAGGGTCTATTTCTAAAATTTTGCCATAGCATTTAAAAGCCTCTTTTTCGTTGCCGTTAGCCAAATAGTAGTCGGCTAACATATTGATATACAGCATACTATCTGGATATGTCTCTATAAGTTTTTGAAATTCGTCAACAATTTTTTGAGTTTTATCGGAGTAAGTATACAATTTAATTTTTTTCAAAGAGACATCTTCGGTAACGCCGATAAGGGATTCCATTTTATCGAGTTGTCTCATTGTTTCGTCAAAATACTCACTTGAGAGGAGCAAATTAGTATAAGCCACTTGTAAATCTAGGTCATTTGGATTTATGTCGACTAATTTTTTATACACTTTGATTGCCAGATCTTTTTGTCCGTTGATTTCGTACATACGGGCAAGATTTTTCAGATAGTAGATATTATTATTGTCTATTTTTGTTGTTTTTTCGGCACATTCGACAGCTTTATTCAGGAGATAATCATCGGCATATAATTTAGAAAGTTCGTACCATACGGCATCATTTTGGGCATCAATTTCTACACATTTTTCCAACAGAGAGATAGCCTTTGAATTATTGCCGACTAATTTAGCGCCTATAGCACTAATAAAGTCGGAAGTTGCTTTAACTTGTTGAGGGGACAGAGGTGTTTTATTTGTATCATTTTCAGTTACAGCAAGGTACCTTCCGCTTGAGCAGCCGTATAGCACGACGATAAGCAGAAAACAGATAAGAGATATATAATTTTTCATTTTATGTCAATTTAGAGTCCGGTAGAGCCGAATCCACCTTTTCCGCGAGATGTATCATCGAGAGCCTCGACAACATTCCATTCGGCTCTTTCGTGTTTACTGATAATCATTTGAGCGATTCGGTCACCATCATTGACAATAAACGTTTCGGTAGAAAGATTTATTATGATTACGCATATTTCGCCACGGTAGTCGGCATCGATAGTTCCGGGAGAATTAAGTACGGTTATACCTTTTTTAAGGGCGAGTCCGCTACGTGGTCGCACTTGAGCTTCGAAGCCGACCGGCAATGCGATAAACAAGCCTGTAGGTATAAGTTTACGTTCCAAAGGTTTAAGTTCGACTGGGGTGTTTATGTTAGCACGCAAGTCCATTCCGGCAGAAGCAGCAGTTTCGTATTCCGGAAGCCTGTGCTTGGATAAGTTCACAATATTAATAGTCATAATTTATTAATCACGATTATACAATTCTTCAGCAATTTCTTTAATTTTCATCAGTTTATCATAAACCTGACGGTGATTATATTTAATTTGTTCCATCTGTTTATCATCAGCGAACAAATCAAATTGATTGTTGGCTTCTTTTGTTGGAGGCATTACATCTTTTTCGGCAGCAGGTCTTAGTTTTTTCTTTTTCAGTTCTTCTTTAGCGCCATCAAGAGTATATTTTTTTTCTTTTACGAGGTGATAAATATTTTTGATATTATCTATATCATCTTGTGTAAAAAATCTGACACCACGTTTATTACGTTTAGGTTTAATCTGTTTAGGAAATTCTGTTTCCCAGAACCTTATAAGAGATTGATTAACATTGAACATATCAGCTACTTCGCTGATAGTATAATACAATTTAGCTTCCATGTTTCGTATTATTAATCCATGCTTTGGCTTGGAATTTCGGATAATTCCAATAAAAATTCATACTCTTCAGGTGTAATATCATTAAAGAAATAGTTAATCGGGTTAACTGCTTTATCATTTTTTCTCACTTCATAATGCAAGTGAGGACCTGTTGATTTTCCTGTATTTCCGATATGTCCTATAAGTTGACCTCTATTCACTTTATCGCCGAGTTTAACTTTAATGTCATTTAGGTGGGCATACATGGTAGAATAGCCGAATCCATGGTCAATCACCACATATTGTCCATATCCGTGAGGGCTGTTTCGTTTAGCGGTAACGACAGTTCCATTTCCTGTTGAGACTACTTCTTTGCCGACAGTTGCAGAAAAGTCGACTCCTTCATGAAACTTAGCAACTTTATAGAAAGGGTCGGTTCTGTAGCCGAAAGAAGAAGACAATCTGCGGATGTCTGTTTCGCGGACAGGAATTATAGCCGGAATAGACTGCAACATTTCTTCTTTATTTTTAGCGAGGTCATAAATAGCATCTAAAGAAGTGGATTGCACATATAATCTATTAGAAAGCACATCCATTTTTGTAGAGATGTCTGTAAGCATTGTGCCATAAGAGAATCCGTCATATTTAGTAAACCTGTTTGTACCTCCGTATCCGCCTGTTCTTATATCAGAATTTATTGGTTCTGCTTCAAATATAACACGATAAATATTATCGTCACGATATTCTATATCAGAAAGGAGTTTATCAAATTCTTCGAGT
>JALNXP010000101.1 GCA_023230285.1 Bacteroidales bacterium
AGAGAAGGGTTATGCGAAGCCTTTTGCCATGGACAGCCGCAAGTTGTTCAAGATAGGCGTAAATTTCGATACGAAGAAACGCTGTATCGGCGAGTGGAAAATGGTTGAAAAGTCATAGACAGGGGCGTATCGCATACGCCCCTACATACGCCATTATTCATTATCCAGCAGCGGATAATCAGGAACATGCGAGCGTAACAAGTTATAGCATACGTTTGCACTGTCGGTATTGCCGGATAGTTCGGCACAATATCCGAGATTGTATAGAGCATCATTAAAACCTTCATCAAGTTGATAAGCCTTATTGAACCATACGGCAGCTGAGTCGAATTGTAATTTTTCCGTCAAATAAATATATCCGATATTAAAAGCCGCTATTTTATTATTTTTATCTGAATTAAAAGACGAAACGAAAAGAGGAAAAGCTTTTTCATAATCTTCTTTTAGCTGAAAATAAACGCCGTATAAAAACAATGCTTTGGAGTTATTTTTATCTATAGTCAACACATTATCGAGGTATTGTGGAACCAAATCGGAGTTTAAATCCATATATACGACAGCTAATTGGAGATAAGCCGGAATAAAATTATTATCTACCTGAGTAGCGGATTGGAAATCAGCGATGGCGGCAGTAGTATCGTTTTGCAGCATAGCCATTTGTCCGAGTACAAAATAAGACTGTGGATTATTCGGATTTAGTTTAATAGATTTTCTAAGGTAGCCGTCCGCCAAAACAAACTCTCCGACTAAGAAATAGTGTTTACCCTTAGCATAACACACTGTATAATCTTGATTATCAATATTTTCTGCTTTATTCAAGGCAAATTGGGCTTCATTAGTTTTTCCGAGTACAAAATATATATCTGAGAGCAGCAGCAAGTCGGGTATATTATCGCCATTAATTTGCAGAGCATTTGATATATCATAGAAAGCGTCAATAAATTTTGCATTATCATAATATTTAGCTGCGCGCAAAGAATACCATTTACCATTTAGAGAATCTCTTTGTATCAGGCTGTCAAGTTGTTGCACTGAAAGACTTTGTTGCTGATTATCAGCAGTTTCAGTATGAGCAGAGTTATTTTGTATATTATTGCAGGCTGATAACAGGACGGCAATGACGAGTGGAATAAAAAATAGGCGACAGGGCATGAGTAATGTTTAATGTTTATGTTTATTTTAGTAATGGCGTATGCGATAAGGGCGTATGCGATACGCCCTTACTTACTCGGGTACAATTTCTTTCAATTTAGCTTCGAGTTCGGCGACTAAGTCGGGGTTATCGGCAAGTATTTGGATAACGGCATCTCTGCCCTGTCCTAATTTAGTATCGCCGAAGCTGAACCACGAGCCGCTTTTTTTGATGAAGTTATTAAGTACGGCGATATCAAGGAGTTCGCCCATACGGGAGATACCTTTACCGAAAAGCACGTCAAACTCTGCGACTTTGAAAGGTGGAGCCACTTTATTTTTAACCACTTTAACTTTCACGCGATTACCAATTACGTTATCGCCGTCTTTAATTTGGGATACTTTTCTGATGTCAAGTCGTACAGATGCGTAGAATTTCAGGGCGTTACCGCCGGTAGTAGTTTCGGGGTTACCGAACATGATGCCTATTTTTTCTCTAAGTTGGTTAATAAACACGCAGCAGCAGCCTGTTTTAGAGATAGTTGCTGTCAATTTACGTAAAGCTTGAGACATCAGGCGGGCGTGTAGTCCGAGTTTATTTTCGCCCATTTCGCCTTCTATTTCGCTTTTAGGTGTCAGTGCAGCAACCGAGTCGATAACTATAATATCTATTGAACCTGAGCGAATTAAGGCATCAGCTATTTCGAGGGCTTGTTCGCCGCAATCCGGTTGGGAGACTAAAAGATTTTCGATGTCGACACCAAGTTTTTGGGCATAAAATCTATCAAAAGCGTGTTCGGCATCAATAAAAGCGGCGATGCCGCCTGCCATCTGAGCTTGAGCTATTGCGTGTAAAGCTAAAGTTGTTTTACCTGAAGATTCCGGTCCATAGATTTCGATAACACGCCCTTTAGGATAGCCATTAACGCCGAGTGCCATATCCAAACCTATTGACCCTGATGGGATTACCGGTATTTTTTCGACTACGGCATCGCCTAATTTCATCACGGAACCTTTTCCGTAAGTTTTCTCGATTCTATCGAGAGTAAGCTGTAAAGCTTTTAATTTGTCTGAATTATTTTCTGTATCTTTCATATAACATATATTTCCTATATATCAAAAACAAGACGAAATGTCCTGTTTTTTTTGAAAAAAATTTTCTACAAATGTAATAAAAAAATCCGATTAGCGGCAAAGTGATAAAAAAAATAATCCGGTATGGTCAATGGGAAGATTAATTAGCATTGCGAAAATACAAAAAAGAATTGAGAATTTCTTATTTTACTTTTTATGATTAAAAAAGTAACAAAAAAGTCTTCTGCATTGTTGCTTTGCAACAATTTTGGGTTTGTCTTATCAGCTTATAAATTTCCTGACATTGTCCCGAATTGGTTGCATGTTTATAATTGGTAAACAATAATTTTGTCATAACCATGCTTTGTTCCGCGGGGGGACAATAGTTCGGCAGCCGGTAATTTGACACTACACAACGGGGTGATTCACAGCGAAATAATCACAAGCTGAAGATACTGAGCAATTCCGGCAATTAGGGGAAGAAGCCTTACAGCAGTATCGACCATGTAATAACAGCCAATGATGGGCATTTGGTATAACTTCGTCAGGGAATAGGGCTGTCAGTTGTTCTTCGGTTTGCAGAGGTGTTTTGGCATTAGCGATGCCTATACGGTTAGCCACACGAAACACGTGGGTATCAACTGCAAAATAAGGCATGCCGAAAGCGACAGAGCAGATGACATTAGCAGTTTTACGACCTATGCCTGGGAGGGTACAAAGTTGATCTCTGTCATTAGGAAGAGTGCCGTTATAATCTTTAACGACTGTTTTAGCGAGGTTGATTAGATTTTTAGACTTGTTATTCGGATAAGTACATGATTTAATAAGCTGAAACACATCATTTTGAGATGCTGATGCGAGGGCAAAAAAATCGGTATATTTATCGAACAGTGGTGGTGTAATAATATTGACCCGCTTATCGGTACACTGAGCGGAGAGTACGACAGCAACAGTAAGTTGATATATATCAAGATAACTTAGTTCACTTTTCGGGTTTGGCATTGTACAAGAAAAGTAATCTATTAAAAGAGCAACTTTTTGCTGAACGGTTTGTTTATGCATAGCTTTATAAAGTAGAATTTCTCAATTGCATTAATTGAGCAGATAGAAACAAGATTCTGAGATGTTTCTAATCAGCAATTGACAGCGGGCGAAAACAAAGACATTAGTCACGGCATCTTTGCTAACGTGAGTTGTATTTTTAACGCTTTGACGTAATTGGCTTTCATGGCATTTACAATCATCTGTAATAAATAAATGTTTTTTCAGGCGTAAATTTTTCTTCATACAATAAAATTAATTAGAACTTTTAGAAAGAAACGTAATAATACTAATTAAAATTGCATATCAGAAGAAAAAAAACGAACGAACCAACGGTATATTAAAACAGACACAAAAACCTTATATAGATTAAGGTATGAGAATAACTCACATGCAGGAGAATGTTCCCGACACTCCGCATTAAATCTCATTCATATAGACATGCCGTCCAAATTGCAACAAACGACATGATGTAAAATAAAACGTTACGACATCGAACGACACCAAGCAATTAATTATTCCACACAGATATTTTACGCTCGTCTATAATTTTTCGCATATTGATGATTGCATATCTCATTCGACCGAGTGCTGTATTAATACTCACATCTGTCAATGCTGCAATATCTTTAAAGCTCATATTACAATAATGTCTTAATTTAACGACTTCCGACTGTTCTACAGGTAACATTTCCACGAGTTTCATCATTTGGTCTTCGGATTGCAACCGTATCATACTACTTTCGGTAGAATCTACAAAGCATTCGGAACTATCTGCCAATTTTTCGACAGGGACTTCTACGTCAACGCCGGACCTTTTATCCTTCCTATAGTAATCTATAATAAGATTATGAGCAATTCTGTTTATCCATCTGATAAACTTACCTTCTTCTTTATACACTCCAACTTTTAGAGTTTGGACAACCTTAATAAAGGTTTCCTGAAAAATGTCATCAGCCAAGAAGTCATCTTTCACCACCATCAAAATATAGGAATAGACCTTACTTTTATAACGGTTAATTAAGACTTCGACACTATGCACATCGCCTGCGGCATAACGTGCAATTAACTCATCATCAGAAAATTTTTTATAAACATCCATCGATTTTACAATTAAAAACAATTGTAATCTTTTTTTCTATAATCCTCCTTTTTAGGTTCAACAATCATTTTACAAAAACAATAACGCATTTTATTAGTCTTCACGCAGCAAAAGTAATAAAAATTTTTGTATTCTCTTTATCTTATGCGATTTTTTTTGTTTATTCTTTTTAACAATTTTTTTAACAACGCTAACACTGGTATTCATTTGATTATCAACGATATAAACGTTGTTTTTGCTCATTTTAGCACAATATTAAAATCACTGATTACAAATTTTTTGTAATAATCGATTTAAAAACGGCAAAAACGTCACTCAAAATTAATAGATTTAACAGGATTAACATTTGAAATAAATTTTACCGGCAGCATCATCATAGTGATACAAGTTAGCAAAGTAAGCAAATTTACGAGGCAAAAGTCTAAAAAGTTTATCTGCACAGGCACTGTACTGACGTAATAAGTTTCTTGCGGCAAAGAGATAATGCCCCATTTAATTTGGATAAAAGACAATGTCAGTGCGATAGCATCTCCGATAATGACACCTATAATTGTAAGGTATGCCGATTTATACAGAAATATTTTTTGTAATCCTGTATTTCGCATGCCAACAGCTTTCAGGATACCTATCATAGAAGTTTTTTCAATAATAATAATCAGCATAACAGATATCATAGTTATGATGCATACGACAATCATAACGGTCAGCAAAACAGCCACGTTAACATCTTGGAGGTCTAACCAGTCAAATACTTGCGGATTAACATCATACATAGTTTGCACGTTGCAATAATATGGCAGCATAGTAGTTATAGTTTTTGAGACATTTTCAATTTTAGGCAGGGAAGACACGAAAACCTCGTAGCCGCCGACTGTATTATCCTGCCATTTATTCAATTTTCTGACATGATTAATATCAACGAGGACGAACATTTTATCATAATCTGAGAATCCGGATTCGTATATTGCTGAGACGACAAATTTTCGTGCAAGAGGTTGTTGATTTTGGAGAAAATAAGCTTCTATTTTATCATAGAGGTGAATATTCAGTTTATCGGCGATTATTTTTGACACAACGACAGAATCGTTTAAAGAGGAATTGAAGGAAGGGAAGTTACCTTCTATAATTTTACCGGAGAAGCAGGAGCGGCAGAAGTCGGAGCCTACACCTTTAAACATTACGCCCTCTATAATATCATTTGTTTTAATAACGCCGGTGATATTTGCGAAAGACTGTAAAAACGATACGCCCGGGACATTACGAATTGCGTTCAAAGTATCCGGTGACAAAAAGATATTTTCGGTAGTCCACGCATCGGTATAGCCGGATATTTGTACATTACCGACAAAACCTGACACTTTATATTCTATTTGGTGTTTAAATCCTCTGATAATAAACAGTGAAAGCAGCATTACCACCACACCCACAGCCACAGTACCTACGGCAATTTTCAAAACATTAGCCGAATAATTTTTTTTATTACCGGTAATAATTCGTTTTGAGATAAATAAATAAGGGTTCATAAGATGTACTAATATATATAAGGTATAATTTCGGCATAATTGCTTTGCTGCCATATATTATATAAGGATAAATCAATCATACAAAAGATATTTCTTTCGAATCAATAAAAAATCATTTATGTCGTTCTGCCATGAACTTCGGATTTGTTCTTCGGTAAGACCGGCTTCTATTTGTGTTCTCAGTTGGTCGGTGCCGGCAAGTTTATCGAAGAATGGTATAAAGAATGTGCTTTTATCTTTCAATTTATTATAGCATTTTATGATAATATCAACATTAATTTTGTCTTGAAACTCGGTATCTTTCTCATAATCAAAGGCATAGCCATAGCACAATTGGTTCATAAGTTTAGGATTTGGTGCGGCGGTAACAGATTTCGGAGTAAAAGATATTTCGCCGTCATCGATATCTGGGTATCCTATAACTTCGAATGGTGTATTGGTGCCTCTACCCACCGACATGCAAGTACCTTCAAAGAAGCAGAGGCTTGGGTACAATTTGACGGCGTTCATATTTGGCAGATTAGGCGAAGGGTTTACGGGTAATTTATATTTAGTTTTATGTGTATAATTAAGTAGAGGTATCACTGTAAGGTTAAGTTGTTTTGATGAATTGGGCAACCAATGTTCACCATTTACCATGAGGGCATATTCGCCGATAGTCATGCCATAGACAGCGGGTATACGGTACATTCCTACGAAAGACGCATAATCTTTATGAAGTGTCGGACCATCTATAAAAGAGGCATTAGGGTTAGGTCTGTCGAGTACGACAAGTGGTATATTAAGTTCTTGGCATGCTTCCATCACATAAGCGAGGGTAGATATATAAGTATAGAAGCGTGTACCTACGTCTTGCAGATCAAAGATAACGATATCAACATTGGAGAGTTGTGTTTTTGAAGGTTTTTTATTTACGCCGTAGAGGGAGCATATTTTCAGGTTTGTTTTAGGGTCTATAGAATTTTTCACGGCGTCGCCGGCAGCTGTTTCACCGCGGAAGCCGTGTTCGGGGCTAAAAATTGTCTGTATATTAAATCCCGAAAGGAGTAAAGAATCTACGAGGTGGGTATGATTTATAAGGGAGGTATGATTAACGACAAGTCCGATTTTTTTATTTTGGCACAGATGAAAATACAAGTCGGTTCTTTCGGCACCAACCACAACATTTGGTTGAGCTGCCAAAAGAACCGGCAGTACAAGTAATAAAATAAGAAGACAATATTTTAATAATACTTTCAACTCATACAAACATTTATTCAATAGTTCTACCCGGATAAACTTTGAGAGCTGCTTTCAGGCAGTCCATAGCTTTTGCGAGGTCATTAACATTAAGGACATAGCTTATTCTGACTTCGTTTTTCCCTGATTCGGGTGTTGAATAGAAGCCGGTAGCCGGGGCGACCATAACAGTTTCGCCATTAATTTGGAAATCTTCGAGCAGCCATTTAGCGAATTTATCGGCATCATCGATAGGCAATTTAGCGACTATATAAAAAGCGCCTTTAGGTTTAGGGCAGAAAGCGCCCTTCATATTATTAATAGCTTCATAGACAACATTTCTGCGGGCATCATATTCTTTAAGTACGGCATCAAAATACTCCGGTTTCACAAATTGGCAAGCTTCTGCGGCAACTTGTCCAAAAGAAGGGGGACTGAGGCGGGCTTGAGCGAATTTGATAGCAGCTTTAATAACATCTTTATTTTTAGACACCATACAGCCTACGCGAAAGCCACAAGCGGAGTAGCGTTTAGACACGCTGTCGAACAAGATGACATTATTTTCCAAGCCGGGCAGGTTCATGACAGAGTAATGTTTTTCGCCATCATAGCAAAATTCTCTATAAACTTCATCGGCAAAAATAAACAGGTCATATTTAAGAGCTAATTTTGCAAGTATTTCCAATTCTTCTTTAGAGTATAAGTATCCTGTGGGGTTATTAGGATTACAAATCATAATAGCCTTTGTTTTGGGAGTTATAACTTTTTCAAAATCAGCGGCGGGAGGCAGAGCGAAACCTGTTTCTATTTTTGAGACGATAGGTACGACTTTTATGCCGGAGCTATTTGCGAAGCCGTTGTAATTAGCATAAAAAGGTTCCGGTATAATAATTTCGTCTTCATCGTCCAAGCAAGTTTGCATTGCGAACATGATAGCTTCGGAAGCACCTTCAGTAACAATGATGTCGTCGACAGTAACATCAATATTTATTGACTTATAATAATCTACGAGTACTTTTCTATAAGATTCATTGCCGGCGGAGTTGCTATATGCGATAACTTTTTCATTATAATTTTTGAGTGCGTCAAGCATTACCTGCGGGGTAGCGATGTCAGGTTGACCGATATTCAGGTGATAAACTTTTACTCCACGTTTTTTAGCTGCGTCAGCGAATGGGACGAGTTTACGTATAGGAGATGCCGGCATTATTTCGGCTTTTTTTGATATTTTAGGCATGATATTAAAGATTATTGTTGATTAGGAGCTGCTACAGGAGAGGCAGAAGCGTCTATATTTTTCTCTATTGCACTTTCGGCTGTTTGTTTAAGCACTTCGCCTTTAATTCTCAGCACGACCGGGCTGTTAGAAGCATTAGAGGTGATA
>JALNXP010000009.1 GCA_023230285.1 Bacteroidales bacterium
ATAGTTTTGTTGATTTGACCTATTCTTTTAGTAGAATATTTAACTTTGATTTCGCTGGATTTTCCGGGCAATATCGGGGTTCTTGACCATGATGGGACGGTGCAGCCGCAAGAAGACTTTGCATTTGTTAAAATTAAAGGTTCTTTACCTGTATTAGTTACTGTAAACACACATTCTCCATCGCTATTTTCCATGATTTTGCCATAATCGTGAACGACTTTATCAAACTCCATATAAGGGGCATGAGAATTAGCTGATTCGTTTGCTTCCTGAGCGAATGTAAGTGTTGATATTAAACACATTACAAACAAAAATACAATTGACTTTTTCATCTTATAAAAATTTAATTATAATTTCAATTTATGGTGACTGTTATATAACAATGCCACCTTTATTGGTACTAATTAGCAGGTTGTATGTATCAACAACGATGCCAAAAAGGTGTTGCAAAGTTATAAAAAAAAAGAGAGAACGAGCGCATTTTAGTAAAAGAAATGCAAGAAATTATATTTCGTAGATTCATTAGCATTGCGAAAGTACAATAAAGATTTCTTCCTTTACTTTTTTATGATTAGAAAAGTAACAAAAAAGTCTTCCGTTGTGTCAAAACCACATCAGCCAAGGCGGGTCTGCATTGTTGCTTTGCAACAATTTTGGGTTTGCCTTATCAGTTTATAAATTCTCTGACATGACCCCGAAAGGGTCACATGTTTGTAATTGGTAAACAGCAATTTTGCCATAAACATGTTTTATCATGTAGGGACAAAAATAGCGTGGTTGCAGAGACAACAGCATGCTGTGTTTATACAACCACGCCAATAAGTTCTGTCATGCCAATAAACATTAAACGCATAGGCGTTAAAAGTTTTGGTTGGCAGCAACAATATTTTTATTCTTCTTCGCCTTGTTGTTCGGCGTATTCTTTTAGCAGGCGGTCTTGAACATCTGTCGGCACTTGACGATATTCGTTAAATTTCAGTGAATATGTAGCGCGTCCTGATGTCAAGGAGCTTAAAGTTGTTGCGTATCTGTTCATTTCAGCCAATGGAACTTGTGCGCGGATTTTCTGGAAACGACCTTCAGGGTCCATACCCATAACAATACCTCTACGATTTTGCAAGTCGGTCATAACGCCGCCCATCATATCTTCAGGTACTAACACTTCAACATCATAAACAGGTTCCATAATTTTTGGTCCTGCGTTTTTGAAAGCTTCTCTGAAGGCATTACGACCTGCGAGTTTAAATGCCATTTCGTTTGAATCAACAGGGTGCATTTTACCGTCATAGACATAAACCACGATGTCACGAGCATAGGAGCCGGTTAGCGGACCTTGTTCCATACGTTCCATGATACCTTTTAATATTGCCGGCATAAAGCGGGCATCGATAGAGCCACCAACAATACAATTGTGGAACATCAATCTGCCGCCCCAATCTAATTTATATTCGTCGGTTCCTCTTACAGGGAACTCTGTTGGGAATGTATATCCTTCAACATAAGGTTGTACCATCAAATGTACTTCACCAAACTGGCCGGCACCGCCGGATTGTTTTTTGTGACGATAGTTAGCTTTTGCAGTCTTAGTGATAGTTTCTCTGTACGGTATTTTGCATGGGAAAAGTTCGATATCTATTTTGTTGATGTTGTTGAGATACCATTTCATTGTGTTGATGTGTAATTCGCCTAAACCGCTTACCACCATCTGACGTAGCTCACGGCTGAAGCCGGCTTTTAATGTCGGGTCTGTTTTTTGTAAATCGTTTAAGGCTACGCCTAATTTTTCATCATCGCTACTATTTGCTGCTTTTATTGATGTAAAATATATTGGTTCCGGTATTTCAAACGGGGCGACTGTTCCTATATTTGACTTTGGACTTGCGAGTGTCTGATTTGTTCTAGAATCTCTAAGTTTTATAGTTGCTGCTATATCTCCTGCAACAACTTTTGCAACTTTTTGTCTATTTTTTCCGGCGACAACGTTAATTTGAGAAATTTTTTCCTTACCTTCGTTATTGGTGTTTACCAGTTCCATACCCTCTGATATTTCGCCACCGTATACTCTGAAATACGAAACTTCTCCCAGATGTGATTCTATGGAAGTTTTAAAAATATATGCGCAAGTAGGGTCTGTAGCTTTTGACGACAATGTTACATCCGCTGATGTAACGACAGGATTACCTTCATCAGGAGAAATTATGTTGTTGATTGCAAAATCAAGTAAGTAATCGACTCCCATATTTTGTTTTGCAGAGACGCATATCAACGGGAACAAATCACGATTTTTAATACTTAATTTAAGACCTTTGGCAATATCTTCCGGAGAGAGCGTACCTTCTTCAAAGAATTTTTCCATAAGGGCTTCATCGCCTTCTGCGGCAGCTTCAACGAGGAAAGCTTTTAATTCTTCTGCTTTGGCAGCATTATCGCCTGTTAATTCTTCTACTGTAGCTAAGCCGCCGTCTTTGCCATATTTTAATAATTTATTGGAAAGGACATCTGCTATAGCATTGAAGCCAACACCTGCATTTACAGGAAATTGGAATGGTACTACTTTATTTCCAAAATCTTCTTTAAGTTCACGAAGCACTTCTTCATAATTAGCTTTTTCATGGTCTAACTGATTAACCACCAAAACTACCGGTGCACCGGTTTTAGAAAGCATCCTCCATTGCATTTCTGTACCGACTTCTATACCTTCTTGGGCATTGATAAGCATAAAGGCTGCGTCTGTAACTTTAGTAGACGCATATATT
Source organism: Bacteroidales bacterium (assembly GCA_023230285.1). Lineage (GTDB taxonomy): Bacteria > Bacteroidota > Bacteroidia > Bacteroidales > BM520 > RGIG7150. The sequence continues at coordinate 2,757 of JALNXP010000009.1, forward strand.
TCGCCCATATAATCAACAAAACCCGGGTTGTCGATAAAATTAATCTTATGATCTTTATACTCTGCATATAAAACAGTAGAACTTACAGAATTTAATTTTGCTAATTCTATTTCATGGTAATCGGAAACAGTATTTTTATCTTCAATTGTTCCCCTGCGAGTAATAACACCACCTAATAATAACATGCTTTCTGACAAAGTGGTCTTTCCTGACTTAGCACCACCAACGATGTTGATGTTGCGTATCTTAGTAGTTTCGTAAACTTTCATTCTTTTTTTTATTTAATTAAATGCTATTTTTTTTGGGTTGCAAATGTAAATAAAAAAAGTGATAAAGTTAATATTTTGGTATAATAATTTTGATTTTAGAGTTTTTTTGTGTCTTGATTTCCATCTTCATCAACTTCTTCTTCACCTTCTTTCATTCCTTCTTTGAAATTTTTGACACCCTTGCCTAATCCTTTCATTAATTCCGGGATTTTTTTACCGCCGAAAAGTATTAATATTATTAAAACAATGAGGGCTATTTCCCATCCGCCAAGAAATCCTAATATTGTTGCTGTTGTTGACATAATTTATTTATTTTTGCAAAGATATAATTTTTTAATAAGATGCAAAATAATTTTAGCGTTATCAACTTCTTATTTTAATATGATAATATATTTATAACCGCTAATTTATATAGATATGGAGCAACAAGATAAAAAGACATTGATAAAAGCAATGATATTTCCGATATTGTTTGTTTTGATTTTACTCGTAGTTGAAATTATTATAACTGTCGCCAACTTAGATCCTTCGGATTTTGGTATTAAGCCATTAAGTGCCAATGGATTACTCGGCATATTGTCTGCTCCGTTGATACATTCCGGTTTTAAACATCTTATTTCAAATTGTGTACCTTTGCTGATACTCGGAACAGGATTATTTTATTTTTATAAAGACATTGCATATAAAGTATTTTTTGCTTCGTATTTTTTAGTTGGTATATTGATATGGCTTATGGCAAGAGGACCGGCTGCTCATATTGGTGCGAGCGGCATCGTCTATTCTTTAATCGCCTTTCATCTCGTAAGCGCATTGCTCAGGAGGCGTAAAGATTTAGCTGCATACTCTTTAATTGTGATTTTTTTGTACGGAAGTTTTATATGGGGTTTCTTTCCCGAATTTTTTCCCGATACTAATATAAGTTGGCAGGGACACCTATCCGGAGTTATGGTTGGCATGATACTCGGTTTCTATTTTAAAGATAAGGGACCGCAGCACGAAACATATATTTGGGAAGAAGATGAAGATGAGGACAATGAAAACGACATTTCTATATCCGATGCCAAACCTGATACGAAATCCGATACAAAACCGGTTGATGATGCCGACCGGCGAGACAGTATATTGTAAATTTAGGGCTTGAATCTACCCACGATTAATGTTTAAAAATATCTTCCCTGTTCATGATAAATATTAATTAAAACAAGTACTTTTGCAATGAAAATCACTAACATTTTTTATCATGAAAAAAATTTTATTATCTCTTATCATCAGTTTGTTAATACTTTCGGGATTTTCACAATCAATTATTATTGAGCAATATAAAATTGCGGGACCCTACTCTATTTATGAGCCGTTTATAATAGACAGCATTAATCCGAAGGGCGAAAAATTCAGTGATAAAAAGTTGTTACAAACGCCTATATCGTTTAATAAAGCCATGCAAAACGGCAAGATTGCAGAAGCTGACAGTTCCGGTAAAATAGTTTTAGATAAAATTTCCGGTGAAAACATCTTTTATTTACTGTCATTTCATATAAATCCAAAGCGATTTACAAAAGGGACATTAAACGTAAGCGGTTCCGGAATTTTTGAAGTATATATCAACGGCGAATCAAAGAAAGACAAGACAAAAAACGACACATTGCAAAACGTTAAGGTAGATCTATCGTTACAACCAAATGATTATGAGATAATTATAAAATATGTAATTACCGATGATGCGAAAGATGAGATGTCATTTTCTGCATTTCTTGACATTGATGAAGCAGAAAAAGTATCCATAAGTTCAGATTTTCAAAGGTATTACACTATTTACAATCTTCAAGACAGCAAAAATCTGCGCGGGGTTTCCATTTCTTCCGGCGGCAGATACGCATTAGTTCAATTTTCGGAGCGTGTTGCCGAAAAGAACGAATATTACACGCGACTGATTGATTTAAAAGAAGACAAGATTTTGTATAAAGATAATGATGTTTTAAACAGTGCAAGTTGGCTACCGAATAGAGAGAAGCTGTATTTCACACGCGAAGGGATGGAAGGTCGCGAGTTGGTATTTCTTGACCCTGTTAATTTTGAAGAATCTATTATAGAGACACAACTTCCTGAAGGTTCTTTTGATATTACGCCTGACGAGAAGAAGTTAATTTTCAGCATTAAGGAGGAAAGTCCTAAAAGCGAAAAAGATTTGAAAAGAATTTTAGACCCGAGCGACCGGCAGGAAAATTGGCGGAGTCGTTATAACATATCAATATATGACCTTGAGAGCGGCATTTTAGAATCTATTACTTTCGGACATACTTCAGCGTGGGTCAACGACATCAGCAAAGACAGCAAATACATTTTATTTTCTACGAGTAACGTAGATTACACCAAGCGTCCGTTTTCGACAACCAATTTGTACAGATATGACATATCGAGCCGTACAATCGACACCATATTATATGATGCGACATACGTTGATGGAGGAACATTTTCGCCGGATGGGAAGCAGTTGCTTTTAATAGGTGGACCTGAGGCTTTTGATAAAACGGGGTTGAATATTGGTGACGAAGTTATAGGCAACTCCTATGATAATCAACTATTTATATTTGATTTAGAGAAAAAGACGGTGCGTGCGATAACAAAAGATTTTAATCCGTCAATAACATCAGCAGTATGGAGCAGTTATAACAACAAGATATATGTATTAGCAGAAGACTGTGATTATCAGCGGATTTACTCTATGGACACTAGGACCAACCGATTTGAGTTATTTAATATTCCGGAAGACTTAATAAAGTCGTTTTCGATATCGACAGGCAGTTCTGTTTTACTATGTTATGGTCAGAGTGTTTCTAATGCAGACAGGTTGTACAGTTATAATTTAAAGAGCAAAGAGGTCAAGTGTTTATACGATTTATCTACGGAGAAGACGAGGGGTTTAATTTTAGGAGAGACGGGAGATTGGAATTTTACTTCGAGTGATGGTACGACAATCACGGGGCGTTTTTATTTACCGCCGGATTTCGACAGCACGAAAAAATATCCTATGCTTGTATATTATTATGGAGGCACGTCACCGACGACGCGGGCGATGGAGTTTACATATTCGATGCATTTATTTGCGAGTCAGGGATATGTAGTATACACGCTAAATCCGAGTGGGACGACAGGTTTCGGGCAGGAGTTCAGTGCGCGTCACGTCAATGCGTGGGGCAAGCGTACTGCAGATGAGATTATCTTGGGTACAAAACTGTTTTATCGGGAACACAGCTACATCGACAGCACGAAAGTAGGATGTTTTGGTGCGAGCTACGGCGGCTTTATGACGCAATATCTTCAAACACAGACAGATATATTTGCGGCAGCAGTCAGTCATGCCGGCATAAGTTCTATAACAAGTTATTGGGGCGAAGGTTATTGGGGTATCGGCTATTGCTCTGTTGCGAATGCAGACAGTTATCCATGGAATAATCCGGAATTATTTGTAGAACAAAGTCCGTTGTTCAATGCCGACAAGATTAAAACGCCGCTATTGTTATTACACGGCAACAAAGACACCAATGTTCCGATAGGCGAAAGCATACAGATGTACAACGCATTAAAAATCCTCGGTCGTCCGGTAGAGTTTATAATAGTAGACGGAGAAAATCACGGTATAAGTGAATACAACAAACGTATAAAGTGGCATCAAACTATGTCGGCGTGGTTTTCAAAATGGCTGATGGGCGATAATTCGTGGTGGGAAGCAATGTATTCCGACTTAAATTTGTAGAACAATAAATATTTATAGTTATGGTAACATCATATCGCATACGGGCAAATTATCCCGATTATTTTATAGTAAAACTATATGTTGACATGGGACGTTCTGTTTTTGAGAAAGAGAAAGAATACGAAGGCAACAAACCAGGAACAGTCATATACACTTATAGATTAGAAGATGGCACAACGGTAACGGCAGAAATAGCTCCGCGTTGGTATGATATTTTTTATCTTTTAAATAACGATTATGATAAATCGAAGCATTATATTGATTTATTGATACAAGAGCAAGAATATGACAGTTCAACGGCGGCGGAATTAGAAGGATTACGCATAGAGATGTATGACAGATGTACTAATTACATAAAAGAACATCCGTTATATGATGACGATTTAGTTGTAACGACTTTAACTGAGCAGGATTTCACCAAAGAATTTATCAGTCACAAGGGCAATGTTTTATTGGCGTTGACGAAGTTATGTTATCCTGTGCCCGATTTTTGTATTCTTTCGGCTAAAGCATATCAGCAGGAGGATCAATCAGAATTATTAAAAAAGGCGATATATAATCTTGAGGTTATGACTGAGTCGTTTTTAGGTTCTGCCACCAAGCCGTTAATTTTTGCTTTGAGGAGTGCGATGCCGCAATACATACCCGGATTGATGCCCACTTTATTAAATGTCGGTGTTACAAGCAATGTTCACAATGGTTTGATAAAGATATATGATGAAAACATGGCTAACAGAATATATCTCAACACATTACATGGGATATTTGATATTTTATCCATAGACATTACAGAAAAGAAGAAGGACATAGAATTAAATATTGCAGAGCAACGCCAACGAATAAAAGCTATGGAGAAAAACATCCATAAATGCAATGGTGGTTCACAAATAATAGAAGATGCTTTTGCTCAAGTATTAGCCTACGTCAATTACATCAGAGATTTCTATAAAAACAATCAGGATTTATTATCAACATTTATGCAGGGCAAGATAGCATATCCGGCTTTGATAATGCAGAAGATGGTATGGACAATAGGTAACGACTATTCATATCCGGGAGTTTTATACAGCAGGCATAGTAGGACAGGATTAGGTTGTCAGATAGAGAGTTACAGAAATATTTTCGGTGAGGAGATAATGACCGGCGACATTCAATCAAATGATATTGAATTTTTCGACAGAGAAGAAGTCAAGGATAGTTATCCTGCGATATATCACTTTGCTCCGTTATTACCAAACTTAGAGCGCCGTTTTAAGTCACCTGTGACTATTGAATTTGGGGTAGAGACAAGGCAAAACATAACAGAGAAGCAAAATGTAGCGAGTTTATTTGCGGTTTTACAACTTAATGAATCAGAGCTTACTGGCAGAGCCGCTCTATTATCATCAATAAACATGTACGAAAAAGAGTTTATTGGCAAAGAAGATGTAGTTGCATTAGTAAGACCATATCATTTACGTCAGATTTTTTCTGACAGCATAGACAGCGAATCTATGAATCAATTAGTTTTTTTCTCTAAGGCAGTAAATGTATTACCGAGGACGGCAGTAACGGTAAGGATATATTTCAACACAGCTAATGCGACAAATGCCAAGCAGTTAGGAGTTCCCGTATGTCTTTGCAAAGAAAGATTTTTACCGGAAGACACTATAATTTTAAGTGAGATGGATGCCATTTTGAGTATGACGCCGGCGGCGATACATGTTGTCACAGCTTGTCGCGGTTATGGTATTCCTGCATTTTTAAATTTAGAATCTTTTGGAGTTAGTTTATCAGACAATAAATTAATCAACAAAGATGGTTTAGAGATAAAAGAAGGTGATTGGATTACGTTATCAAGCAGGCAACAAACGATATTCATAGGGAAGGCGAATTACAAGCCGGCAAGATTTATGGATTATTTAAACGGCAAGCAATTTTTGATGGATGAAAAAGAAGAAAAAGTTTTTATTTTTCTGAAAGAAGCTTATCAGAAGTATAATCAGATAGTTACATCAACAAAGGTAAATTACATCACAGACGTTAACACTCTGACACGATTAATAAAATACGACTTACAAGATCATCCGGAGACAGCTGCAGAGATAGCGAACAATTGGTTTGCGGGCAACAGCGCGAAATATTTAAGGCAGGTTCTTGAAAGCAAAATGGGTTCTCATCAAGACCAGTCAAGAGTGTTCAATTTATTGGACAACGGCAAGAAGATTGAGTTTTTTAAGAATGCCGTGGCAGTAAGTACAGAAGAGCAATTATCAGGATTAACAGCCGGTGCGTTTATATTAGGGCGTTTTATTGCGCAGCCTCTGCCAAGTACTTTCTGGGAGGCTTTTGATGATAAAGAGATAGCTTTTATGCTCAACGAGTATGTTTTATATGAAAAATACATCCAAGTTCTCAATGAGGTTGGAGAGACTAAACTGACAAAAGTCCATTCAAAGATAGTATCAGAAGGTCTTACAAATTGGGAGCTTAACAATTTCAGCATAGAAGATTTTTTATCATTAAAAAAGACAAATCCCAATTGGAATAAAATAGCGGAAGATGCGAAGCATCTTCTTGCGCCGCAAAAGAATACAGGAATGTTAATCGAGAAACTATCTTGTCCATACAAAGATTTATTTGACATGTCCAAGTCATGGAATGTAGAGATGTTAAAAAAGGCAGGTATATATGAGTGGTAATCAGCAGAATATTAAAGCGCCTTACATTTTTGACATTAAAAGATATTCCATAAATGACGGACCGGGCATACGCACGACAGTTTTTTTCAAAGGTTGTAAATTAGACTGTATTTGGTGTCATAATCCGGAGGGCAAAAGCACTTTGCAGGAGAAAATGTATACTGTCAACAAGTGTATCAGATGTTTAAGATGTGTCAGCATTTGTCCGGAGAAAGCTTTAGTCACTTCTGAAACAGGAATTGTATTAGACAACAATTTATGCAAGATGTGCGGCAGATGTGTAGCGGCATGTCCTACAAAAGCCATGGAGTTTGTAGGCAACAAATTTAGCATTGATTATTTAGTAGAAGAGATAAAAAAGGACATTCCATTTTATGACAAATCAGGTGGCGGAATGACTGTAAGTGGCGGAGACCCGATACTTTATGTTGATTTTTTAAAAGAGTTATTAATCAGATGCGGTGAAGAAAAGATTCATCGGGCGATAGATACGACTATATTAGCAAGTCCGCAAACAATAAAAGAGCTGTCGGAGCATTGCGAGTTATTTTTAATAGATTTAAAGATGATGGATGCCGACAAGCACAAAAAACACACAGGAGTTTCCAATGTAGCCATATTATCTAACATCAAGTTATTGGCAGACAGCGGAATAGACTTTATCATCAGGATACCTCTTATCAAAGGTGTCAATGCTGACAGCGAAAATCTGACAGAGTCGGCAAAATTCTTATCCTCATTACCGTGGCGGTTAAAGAAAGTCAACTTGCTACCCTACCACGACATTGGCAAGGGGAAACATCAGCGGTTGCAGACTACATATAATGCGGAAAAAATAGTTATGATGTCACCAAGTGCCGAAGAGATTGAACAGGCTATCGGCATTTTCGGCAGTTATGGAATAACGGCGGTACAAGGGGGATAGGAGTTAATATTTGAAGCTCGCTGCTGCCCAATTGTTTCTATTGATAACGTGGTCAAAAGTGAGACCATTTTTCAGAGCGCATTCCTTAATAGCCTCAACATCAAAATCATAGAAGCCACTCATTATCAAGATGCCGCCTTTTTCAAGGACATTTACATATTGTGGCATGTCTTCAAGTAAAATATTTCTATTGATATTAGCAATTATGATATCGAACTTAATATCTTTAAGCAAGGCGGCATCACCCAAAAAAGTTTCAATAATGTCGGCATTATTTCTTTGGACATTTTCCAAAGTATTTTCGTAAGCCCATTCGTCATTATCGATAGCCCAGACTTTAGTTGCGCCTTTTTTTACAGCGAGGATAGCGAGAACGCCGGTTCCGCAGCCCATATCCAAAACAGCCTTATCTTTGCAATCTATATTCAGCAACTCGGAGATAATCTGGTAAGTTGTCTCATGATGAGCCGTACCAAACGACATCTTAGGCTGTATAACGATGTCATAATCAACGCCTTCTATATTTTTGTGAAATGGAGCATGTACGTAGCATTTGTTGTCAACAAGCACCGGCTCATAATTTTCTTCCCATTTTTCGTTCCAATCTTCGTCAGGACAATCAATATATGTATATGAAAACGGAATTGTATCTTTCAGCTGTTCTTTTAAGTCGACAATAGCCTCTTCAGAGAAAAGTTCAGTTTTCACATAAGCCTTTAAGACTGTCGGCTCTTCGTTCATAAAGCTCTCATAATCAAGTTCTGCCAAAAAAGCAACAAGGATGTCGCTATCATCTTCTTTGTTTACAACACAAGTTAGTTCAGTATATTTCATATTCACATATTTTATTGATGCAGCAAAGGTATATTAATTTTTTGAAAAACAAATTGCAATAGAAAGTTTTGTATAACTTTGCAGACATAAACGGCATCTGTAAAAGACACAGATGTTTTAATTTTTAAAACATGACAAGAAGAAAGATTTTATTAGCTGTTGACTTGCAAAAAGATTTTATAGACGGTGCGCTCACAGTTCCTGATGCTTACAAAGTAATTCCTATCATCAACGACATAAAAAAGAACTTTGACTTAGTATATTTCACTCTTGACTGGCATCCTGCCGACCATTGTTCTTTCAAGTCACATGGTGGTCCGTGGAACACGCACTGTGTTCATCATACGGCGGGAGCATGTTTACCTGACAGTGTTTTTGAGGGTCTCAAAGAAAATCAAATACGTTTTATCTTAAAAGACAGCATATCCGATAGAATGGAATATGGTGCATTTTCTGAAATTACGCCTCAGATAGAGAGTCTCTTTACTAAAGATGATGAAGTTGTTGTATGTGGAATAGCGGCAGAGTATTGCGTTTTAGAGACACTTAAAAATCTGTTCAGGCTCAGCTGTAAAATCGGCTTCACGGTAAAGGTATTTCTCAAAGGCACAGCACGCTTTGACAGCTACGACACCGTCTTGGCGTTTATGAAAGAGAACGGCATTGAGGAGTATTAGAGATTCATACAATACAGATAATCTTTCGATAATATTTCCGCACATTTTTGAGCTATATTTTTAATTGCAGCAAATCCCTTTTCTCGAGGGATACGAATACTTTCGCCTACTATAAGCATATCTTCTACACTTGGATTTCCATGATTGTTTACAGTAGTGGCATGTTCTCCATTATATCCTTTACTGCATAGGGTTAAATCGTAAGCAGGAGCTAATCCCCAAACGCCGTCTCGACAAACAAAGCTGAAGTTTTTCGCATGGTCATCTTTATTATCTGAGAGTACATTAAATACCATACGACTAAACACCTCATCAACTTGTTTCGGGTCTTGTGTCAGATAACCTGTAATATGGAGCAAAGTTCTATAATCCATTGCAGGATAAGATATTGATTCATTCAAGATAGCAGCAGCGGTAGCTACGTGCAACCGCTCACCGTTTTCAATATCAAAGCGTTTGCTTGCAAAATATTTTCTGTCCATCAGTTTAAAGTCCGGTACGGTAATACCACATTGACGAGCTAATTCATTATATTTGTATTCCATTGTTCCCATATTTAATGGGTCGTAAGTATGTCTAAATTTCACTATCCAATCGCCATCAGCATCTTGGAACAGGCATTTAGGACAACAGCCGCCGGAATTACCGCTGTTATAATATAAAATATCTTCGCCATTATCTACCTTTTCCGACAAAACATCTAAAGCCATTTGCTGCAAAGTATCGAGTTCAAGCGGTGCTGTTTCTTCATCAAAATGGACTTCAGGAAGATAGCACAAAGCCCCCATGCCGGAAGTACCGACAATACTCAGTCGTTGCAGCGGTGTCAGTTCAATCTCGCCTATACCCTGTTTTCTCAGCATCCTATTTAAAAGATAACGTCCATAACCATCCGGCAGACTATCTTCAAAAATGCCGAAATTTCCTTCAAAAGGCTCCGGCTTGGCAATAAACAAATCAGATTTCAACGGCAGCTCTAAAGGAGAGATAGAAAATCCGTCTGACAGCCATTCTTTATCATATTGAAAAACGCATAATCTATTATCAGGCGTCATGCTAAGGGACCCAACCGGACGATTATGATATGTAACAGACAATTTATTTATTGATTTCATTGCGTCCTTTTTTTCTATTTTTATTTTTATTAATAGTTTCGAGTTCCTCCATAGTATCGAAGAGAGGTTGTGAAAGCAAAACTTTTATATCTTTGGCATAGCCTAATGCTTTTGCGAGTGCTACAAATGACGACAAAGAGATAGTATGTTTCTGTTCAAATTTGGCGATTGTAGGCGTAGGCACTCCGCTAAGCGTGGTAAGAGCTTCGCGGGAAAGTCCTTTTTCCAACCTGCGTTTTCTAACATTATCGGCAAGTATTGCCAACAACTCTTCCGGCGTATCCATATCCAAATTATAAAGCAATGGCATATTATTGTATTTAATAAATGACAAAATTATGTTTTTTGAATATTATAATATTCAATATGCAAAGATAATAAAATAATGGAAAAAGGGAAGCCCATCAGCGTTTAATTTCCTCTAACAGCTCGTCATACCATTGTTTTCCAAATTTTCTGATGAGTGGTTCTTTCAGAAATTCATAAAGTTTGATATTTTTTGTATGTCCGAATGTAGCAGCATCTTTACAGACGCTCCATTTATCATAATTAAGAGCGATTACATCTTGATATTTAGAAAGTCTGATAGGATACAGATGGCAGGATATAGGTTTGTTGTGCGGTATAACTCCTTGATTATAAGCTTTTTCGATGGCACACTTAGCAATTCCGTCTTCGTAGCAAATAAAAGCGCAGTCTTTATCGTCTATCAGAGGCGTAACGTACTCACCCTCAACGCCATAGTCGAATACGCCCATAGATTTCACTACATCTATTCCTTTTGCTGTCATAAACGGCATTATTTCGTCTATATAATCTTCGATTTGGGAGACTTCCTCTTCTTCTAACGGAGCGCCCACGTCGCCTTCGATGCAGCAGCGTCCTTTACAGCAAGTTAAATCGCAGCAAAAATCCACATTTTTTATATCATCAGACAACAAGCAATTTTGGACAACTAACATAACAATATCGATTATAGTTCAAAGAATAATTTATGAGCGGCTTTTGAAGCCATTTTCATGATTTCGTCTTCACCGGGGACGTGTTTATTTTCCATCAGGACTTTACCGTTACAGATAACTGTATCAACATCATTACCGTTAGCGGCATAAACCAAATTAGAGATAAAATTAAAATTCGGGGTAAATGCGGGGCTGTTAAGGTCTACCAATACCAAGTCGGCGAGACAACCTTCCTGCACTTTACCTATATTTTGCCTCAGAATTTTGCCTCCGTTGACGGTAGCGCATTTAAACATTTCCTTTGCGGTGGTTGCGGTAGGGTCGTTTCTCCATGCCTTTCCGATTAGGGAAGCTATTTTCACAGCCTCAATCATATCCAAATTATTTGATGAAGAGCAGCCATCAGTACCTATACCTACGGTAATGCCCTTATCTTTCATTTCGTGATATTTAAAGCGGTAGCCGGAAGCGAGTTTAAGGTTAGAGTTAGGATTATGTACTACTTTCACATCATTAGCGGCAAGCATGTCAATTTCCTCATCATCTACCCATATACCGTGAGCTATTATCACACGTGGTGACAAGATGCCGATACTATTCAAGTATCTTATCGGAGTCATTCCGAAACTTTTGATGCTGTTATTACATTCCGTTTGAGTTTCAGCGGCATGAATATGAATCAGGAGGTCGTTAGCTTTTGAGAAGTCGTCAATCCATTGGAGTATTTTTTTAGAGACAGTATAGATAGCATGAGGACCGAGGGCGAAGGTCGTCAGTGCCGAATAATTTTTTCTGTTACAGAAAGATTTTTCCACATTATCAACAACAGTTTTCACTGATTGAGAATTAGAGGCATCAAGTGTGACGGAAGAGAGAGTTGCACGCAAGCCCATGTCGGCGACAGCTTCTGCCACGGCATCTATTCGCCAATACATGTCATTAAAGCATGTTGTTCCGGATTTAATCATTTCGAGGCAGGCAAGTTTTGCGCCCCAATATACAATTTCGTCTGTTAACTTTGCTTCGTAAGGCCATATTTTATCGGAGAGCCAACTTTCAAGTTCCATATCATCGCCCCAACCTCTAAAAACAGTCATAGCGGAATGTGTATGACAATTCACCAAACCGGCAATTACCGCCTTATTTGTACCGTCAATAACTTTATCAGGGAAAACATCAAGAGCTATATTTTCGCCCATTTTTTTTATAATATTACCTTCAATCAAGATGTCGGTAATTTTTTCTTTAAAGAAAACGTTTTTAATTAAGATATTCATAATCAGGATCTTCCTTCTTCATTTAAAATTTTCGTTTTATGACGGATTGTTCTCAAAACCAAAGCTAAAAGTACTGTAAAAGCGGTTATATAAACAGATAATCTATTCAAAGTATTAAGAGAGAAAGTTTTATACAAGAACAGATATCTCAACAAATCGACGAACATAAAGCTGATAGCGAGAGCCATTACAGAGGAGTACTCTCTGCGTATCACTGATTTGATAGAGAACTTCACATTAGATTTTCTCACATTTTTAAATGACGGGATAAAAGCGGAAGTACATTTAGCCCATTTCACAAATTGTTCGCCGAATTTTCTTTGCAGGTAGCGTTCTTCGGAGAACATAATTCTCTCATAATAGACAAAGAATAGCAGTGAGCCGACTACGACAACAAATATGCTGCCGGTAAATATCATCACGCCGAGCCACATAAGATAATTTGCCAAATACAGTGGGTGTCTTACTATTGAATAGATACCGGTAGTATTCAGGGAGTCGGCACATTGTCCGGATCGATTTCTACCGGAAGTACCCTTTGGAGTTGTTCCGACAGTATAAGCTCTGATAATTTCGCCCAAGCAGCTAAAAAACAAAGCCAAGACGACTATCAAAGTAAATGTTTTATCGTTTATATAATATTTAAAATCAGACATATACATAGCCGGCACTGCTATCAGGAACAATGCTACAGGTATATATCCGCGATATTTAAAAAGAAGATTACCTCTTTGTTCAAATGTATCAATTAAAGCCATACTAATATTTAACAGACAGTTTAAAATTAGGCATAATCCGTGTAAGATAATTAGGCACGCCGTGTTTAATTCCCGACACATCAGTAACCCAAGTATAAGAAATAGTATTTTGTATATCTAACAGGTTAAGTATTTCAAAAGTAAGAGCGACATCTTGGAAATTATTCAAGAAGTTCCATTTCGATTTAACCACATCGCTGACTACTTGCCACGAGAAGCCGATGTCTACACGGCGATACATTGGATATCTTTTGACCGGCGAAGTCATTGTAGTCACAGGCAAACCTGAGCCTATTGTCAGATTAAGCTGCATCTTAAATTGCGGATAATTAGGAATATAATCCTGAAGGAAGATAGAGAAGTTCACCAATTGGTCGGTCGGTCGGGGAAAGTATTCGCCGCCTTTGTATCTTTCTTCGGTTTTCATTATAGAAAGACTTATCCACGAATCCACGCCACGCACCAACTCGCCGGTAAGTTTCATGTCAATTCCCGCAGCATAGCCCTGAGTAGTTTGTTGCGGATAATATTGAATCATCACATTATCAATAGTATATGGTATTAGGTTGTCAAGATATTTATAATAAGTTTCGGCAATAAACTTAAAAGGGCGGTTCCAGATATAGAGGTTCCAATCGAGGGCTGCAACAAAATGAATAGATATTTGAGATTTTATATCTGTATGCAGAATGCCATTTTCATCACGCATTTCTCTATAAGAAGGTGTTTGGTTATAATAACCTGTAGAAAACTTAAAGAGCATGTCGTATTTCCACTTTGGATTAACCGAGAAAGTCAGTCGCGGGCTAAAAGTAAGTTCATTATTAACATCATAATAAGAAGACCTGAGTCCATATATAATATAAAAGTCGGCATTATCGCCTTCAATCAGCCAAGAATCTTGCAGATAAGCAGACATTTTATTAGATTGTAAATAATTTGTTGCTTTAGCTTGAGAATAAAGTTCAAAAGTAAAATCGGGTTGCAGTTCCGGCACGGTATAGCCTATAGAATCGGGAGTTGTTGGCACGGAGAAGCCGGCGGAGTCGTTATATTCCCATCTGTTAAGTACATCAAAGATGTCATCAAATCTATATTGCAAGCCCCATTGAATATTATGATTTTCGACTTGGGACGAGCCTTTTAAATCGGCGATATATATATTAGAAGTATATTTATTTCGGGCATGAGAAAGATAAGCACCTTCGCCCATTCGTTCTGCGACATTGCCGACATTATCGCTTCCTATATTGTTTTCTAACAATGATATATAATATTGTCCGAGTATATCATAATTTTCCTGTTCTATACTTTGGTAAGCGGAAGCAGTAATACTAATATTAGTTTTATCATTAGGTTTATAGTTTAGAGAGAGAGCGCCGAGACCGCTATTGAAGATGTCATCTTCGAAGCCGTCCATATAAACTGTTAAGCTATAAGCCTCCATAAGACCGCCGTATTTTGTTTCGCGGGTTTCGGGTACAAATCTATAAAGATTACGGGAATAGTTAGCGAGCAAAGAGAGTTCCCATTTTTTATTAAAACTGTAAGACAATAAAGATTGGAAATCGGAGAAAGAAGGTTTATACGTACCTTTTGTATCCATGCCGCCCAAGAGATAGGTATTAGTTTTTTGTCTAAATCCGGCGAGATAGGTAAAATTACCGGCTTTACCTTCGACATTAGCTGATGCGGAGAGCAAGCTGAGCGAAGCAGAAGCATGAAATTCCGTAGGTTTTTTATATGTTATATCTAAAACTGACGACATTTTATCGCCGTAGCGGGCTTCAAAGCCGCCGGCGGAGAAAGAAATTGAAGACACTAAATCGGAATTAACGAAGCTAAGACCTTCTTGTTGTCCGGAGCGTGTCAGAAAAGGTCTAAACACCTCTATACCATTGACATACACAATATTTTCATCGAAGTTGCCGCCTCTCACAGAATATTGTGAGCTGAGTTCATTAGAAGAAGCCACGCCGGGAAGAGTTTTAATTAACGCTCCAATATCATTAGAAACGCTAGGCAACAGCTGTGCTGCTTTAGGGTCTATTCTGCTAAAGGAGGTACTTCTCACCAAATTATCTTCGATGACAACGGTAGACAAATCCGTAGAAGAAGGAAGCAGGACAAAGTCGACACGTTTTCTATCAATATTTTCCAAAGATACTGTTTTTACTTCATCTTTATAGCCCATATAAGAAGCGGTGATAGTTACATGTTTTTTACCTTTCAGAGGTATTGTGTAATATCCTGTAGCGTCTGTAGTAGTTCCGGAGATGCCGTCATCAAGGACGACATTTACAAATTCGAGAGGCTGATTATTTTCGTCATTTACAGTACCGAAGACAACGCAAGTCTGCGCTTTTGCAAAGCTGCACAGCAGCGGTGTAAAAACAATAAATAAGAAAAGTCTTCGTATTATTTTATTTTTCAATCCATTCATCATAATCCCAGCGTTTAGTATCAGCTTCTTTTTGTCGTTTAATTTCTTCTTGCAGTTTTTTATCTGTTTTAAACTTTCCTTCTTTCCAAGCCTTAATAAACTGAGCCCAAGCGAAGACGTTCAGCAGGTTATTGGGTGGAATTTGTCCGGCATAATACAATTTATTAGTTTTATCATTGACAAATTGTCGGTAGTTAACGCTTGCATCAGCACCGGAAATTCTTGCCGCTTCTTTAAGTTTTGCTCGCTCGATATTTTTCTTTGCGATAGTAATGTCGTCATCAGGGATATCAAGGTTAACAAAGACATCTTTAAAATCTTCTTTTGACGGCCACGGATATATTACGGATTCGCTAAGGTTGATTGTATCATAAGACATAAGTTGTATTAAGGAATAGCGGTTATCGTTTATAGTATCGGGGATTACATAAGATACAGGTTTAAATCCGACTGCGGTAAAGCAGACTGTATCAAGTGGTTGAGCCACAAAGGAGAAAAAGCCGTAATAATCAGCGACTGTACCTCTGTAATTACGCGCACGGCTATTGATAATTATTATATTAGTAAAAGACACGGGGTTCAGGCTGTCGGCAGTAACAACAACGCCGGAGAATTGAATGAGGTTATTATCAACATCTTGCGCCATTACATGCGAGCATGCAAACAAAAATAATGCTATACAAATCAGTATTATATTTCTCATAGCGAAGTTACAGTCACTTAATTTACTTATATGTAACGTTTAATTAATTTAAAATATTAGAGATAATAAAAATTTATATTGGCGATTATTAACACGACAATTGCGTATACGTAGCGACCATTGGGTCAAGACGCACACGCAATTAACATTTTAGAAAGATAAATCATTAGTCCATTTCGTCCATTAGCTCTTCCGGTATTTCCATATTATGGAATACGTCTACGACATCGTCGTCATCGTCGAGCATATCGATAAGTTTAAGGACAGAGCGGGCTTGTTCAACGCCGATTTTCTCGGTAGTTTTAGGTATTCTTTGTATTTCGGCGCTTGTAGGTTCGATATTAAGTTCGGCTAATTTAGCCACCATGTTGCCATAATCCTCGAAACTTGTTGTAATAGTTACAACACCGTCTTCCACATCATAATCTTCGGCACCGGCATCAATAACTTCGAGTTCAAAGTCTTCATTTACATCACTTTCGTTTACTGTAAAGATAGCTTTTCTATCGAACAAGAAAGCCAATGAGCCATTTTTACCTAAGCTACCGTTAAATTTATTAAACAAGGAGCGGACATTAGCAATTGTACGTTGCAAATTATCGGTAGTACAATCCACGAAAACGGCTATTCCGTGAGGACCGTAGCCTTCGTAAGACACCTCTGCAAAACTTGCAGTATCTTTATCTTTACCTTTACTGATGGCGCGGGTAATATTATCTTTAGGCATACTGACACCTTTTGCATTAGCAATAGCCATTCTCAGGCGCGGGTTCGCATCCGGATCGGCACCACTTTCTTTTACTGCAACTGTTATTTCTTTGATAATCTTGGAGAACATTTTCGAGCGTTTAGCATCGTTTGCTCCTTTTTTTCTTTTAATTGTTGACCACTTATTATGTCCTGACATATTGTATAATTTTAAATTAACTAAAATATAATTATTTCAAAATGAAGTGTGTTTGTCCTATTTCAAGCGTTTCAGTAAATAAATTCACGTAATAAGTCCCTTCCGGAAGTGATTCTGAAAGGTCTGTTTTCTCCCATTCAACACAAATATCATCTATCATATTGCCGTCATAATCAATAGATTGTTTAACAGTATACTGCAAGATGTTGCCATTAAAATCGAAGGATTTTGCATCGTCAGATGTGTCACAAATTATTGCGCCATCGGGCATCGCTATTCTTACGTAAACATTTATGTTACCCGGTTCAATGATTTTATTTTCCATCAGAGAGAAGCACACTCGTATTAAATTTGTACGTTTTGCCTTATCGGTTTCGCGCTCTTTTGTACCTGTAAGATGAAAGCTGTTTGCGCTTACATCAAAAGCTGCTATTGTAGAAGCTGTTTCTATCTTCTTGGTTAATTGCTCTTTCTCCTTCATCAGCACAACATTTTTCTTCCTTTCGACCTGAATGTCGTTTTTAATCTGAGTATTTTCTTCCCGTAAAGAAGCATTAACTTGATAAAGAGAATCCATCTGACCTATATAAGACTTAGAGATAGCTTGCAATTGGTTAAATTTCTTTTTTATCTTTTTATATTCCCATTCATAATTCAGCAAGCGTTTAATCTCTGTCGCTTCGGCATTAATGACACTGTCTTTTTCTGCCAATTGCTGAGATAGTTCGCCATAGCTGACTTTAATTTGTTCATGTTCTGACATCAGTGAATCCAATTCGCCAATCAGTTCCATCTTTTGAAATTCTTTATCAGCAAGTAAAGAATCGTATCTTGATTTAGTCGTTGTCAGGTTGATTATCAAAAAAACGACAACAGCAGCCAAAACTGTTATTGTTGTATAGAATACAATTTTTTTAGTCTTTGACTGCTGTACTTGATTAGTATTTTTCACTTCTTCCATAATGATGATTTTTTATGCTTGACCTGTTGGTCCGCCGAAAGGTATTGACAATTGGTCTTTACTTTCCGTATCAGCCACTTTACCGAACTTAGCTTCGTATCTTTGCATATTATCTTGCAAGGCTCTCATCAATCTTTTAGCGTGTTGAGGTGTCAGCACTATTCTTGATTTAACTTTAGCTTTAGGCATGCCGGGCATCATTTTCAGGAAGTCTATAATAAACTCTGTACTTGAATGCGTGATTATTGCCAAATTGGAATATATACCGTCAGCCATTTCATCGCTGAGTTCTATATTTAACTTATTATCAGTATTTTCTCCCATAATTCATCGTTTTATTATTCATAAGATTCATAAATTTCATCAACATCTTCCTTAGCGGTAACTATGATGTCGTTATACTTACGTAACCCTGTACCTGCGGGTATTTTGCCACCTACGATAACATTTTCTTTCATGCCAAGCAAGTAATCGCTTTTAGCTCTGATAGAAGCATCTGTAAGAACTTTTGTTGTCTCTTGGAACGAAGCCGCTGATATCCAGCTACTTGTTTGCAAGGAAGCGCGTGTAATACCTTGAAGTACTTGTTTTGCTGTTGCCGGTTTAGTCATTCGCGACTGCATCAACTTTTTATCTCTTCTCTTCAATTTTGAATTTTCTTCTCTGAAAAGTCTTGCACTGACAATTTGACCAACTTTATATTCTTCAGAATCGCCTACATCTTCGATAATATGTTTACCGTAAATCCAGTCATTTTCCTCATTAAAGTCAATACGATTTATCAAGTCGCCTTCTAAGAACTTAGTATCGCCCGGATCATCGACTTCGACTTTACGCATCATCTGTCGGACTATAACTTCAAAGTGTTTATTATTAATCTTTACACTTTGCAGACGGTATACTTCCTGAATTTCATTCACGATATATTCTTGAACTTTTGTCGGACCTTTTATGGCGAGGATGTCAGACGGTGTCATAACACCTTCTGAAAGTGGTGTACCTGCTTTAACATAATCTTTTTCCTGAGCCAGAATTTGTTTGGAAGTTGGAATTAGATATTTCTTTTGTTCGCCGGTTTTAGAAGTTATGATAACCTCTCTATTACCACGTTTAGGCTTATTACTGAAAGTAACAACGCCGTCTATTTCCGATACTATTGCAGGTTCTGACGGGTTACGGGCTTCAAAGAGTTCAGTTACACGTGGCAAACCACCGGTAATATCGCTTGCTTTACCCATAATTCTCGGAATCTTGACAAGTATGTCGCCGGCTTTTATAATGCTGCCATCTTCAACAGCAATACGCGCACCCACAGGTAAATCGAAGCCTTTAATAAAATCACCTTCTGCATTAGTGATATTGATAATAGGAGCTTTCAACTTTTGTTTGCTTTCGATAATAACTTTATCTGTAAAGCCTGTTTGTTCATCAGTTTCGGAACGATAAGTAATACCTTCGATAACTGCTTCAAATTTAACTTTACCGGATACATCAGAAATAATTGCCGAGTTATAAGCATCCCATTCACAAATCAAGTCGCCTTTTTTCACAACCTGACCTGTTTTAAAATACAACTTAGAGCCGTAAGGGATAAAAGCTGAAGTAAGGACGATGCCGGTATTTTCGTTAATGATTTTCATTTCGGCTGAACGACCGATTACTACATCATACTTAGTATTTTCATCTTTTTCATAGTGAACATATCTAAGTTCATCAAATTCGAGGAGACCGTCGAACTTAGCTATTATTGAGCTTTCACTTGCGACATTACTTGCGGTACCACCGACGTGGAATGTACGCAATGTCAGCTGTGTACCAGGTTCACCAATGGATTGAGCTGCTATAACGCCGACAGCTTCACCGATTTGAACCATTTTCGCCGTAGCGAGATTTCTGCCATAGCATTTAGCACAAACTCCGCGTTTAGACTCACAAGTCAATACTGAACGTATTTCTACACTTTCGATACCTGATTTTTCTATTTCCAAAGCCTCTTTATCTTTGATTTCTTCTCCGGCTGCTATTATCAACTCTCCTGTTTCGGGGTGATATACGTCATGTAATGTAACACGACCGATAATTCTATCAGACAATGTTTCAATAATCTGTTCATTCTTTTTCAGTGCTGTAACAGTAAGACCTCTAAGGGTACCGCAGTCATCTTCTGTGATAATTGCATCGTGAGCAACATCAACTAAACGACGTGTCAGATAACCGGCATCTGCAGTTTTCAAAGCTGTATCTGCCAAACCTTTACGAGCGCCGTGAGTAGATATAAAGTATTCAAGTACAGACAAACCTTCTTTAAAGTTCGACAAAATCGGGTTTTCGATAATCTCGCCACCCGCAGTTGTCGATTTCTGAGGTTTCTGCATCAAGCCTCTCAACCCTGACAGCTGACGAATCTGGTCCTTAGAACCACGAGCACCGGACTCAATCATCATCCATACAGGATTAAAACCTTGTCTGTCACTACTGATAGTCTTAACTAACTCATCTGTGAGGTGTGTTGTCACACTACCCCAAACATCAATAACTTTATTATATCTTTCTGTATTAGTGATAAAACCGTTATTATAATCATCGGTAATTCTGTCAACCTCTTCGTTAGCAGCCGCAATAATTGCCGGTTTGCTTTTAGGAATAATAATATCTCCCAAGTTAAACGAAAGCCCACCAACGAAAGCCATGTGATAACCAAGATTTTTAATGTCATCAAGGAATTG
>JALNXP010000098.1 GCA_023230285.1 Bacteroidales bacterium
ATTCTCCCATGAGAAGAAAGTACCGGCACCCGGACCTGCAGAAGCATAAAGAAGTACACTGTAACCATCATAAATATTGAAAGAACATTCACTGTCCCATGAGCCTGCTACCCATGTAAAGTCTATTGTTGCAGGTGGAACCAAGATAGTAGCTGTTCCTGTTGTACCTGAACTTAATGAAGCTGTTCCATAAGTAGTACCGTTAGCGGAAACAGTAATGCCTGCACCATTCCAACCGTCACCCCAAGAGTCGAACATCTCTATAATTACAATACACATATCGCCGATTACAGCAGAAGCACCGGCAGATGTGCCACGCTTCATTGCACCGGCAGGGTTATTCAGAGTAGAATAATTAATACCTGCTTTGGATGTAATAAAGGGGCGTGAAGCAGAACCTTTATTTTCAATTTGCGGACTCTTTTCCGCTGTACTTTCTTCTACAGAAGAAATTTGTGCCTGTACTAACAATACAGCAAAAGCCATTGTTAAGAGCAATAAAATTCTCTTACTAACTTGAAATTTAGTAATATAAAATGTAATAGTTACTAAAAATGTAATAATTTTCTTCATATATTTGGTTTGTGTATTTATTCCATATTCTAATTTGATTGTAATATCATTCAGAAAACAAGCAGTTTTCATTTTCTTTCTTTTTACGCAACAATAGTTGCTAAAATGTTGACAAGCAACTTGATAGAATCATCCTCCAATTAGCTTCAAAAATGTGGTAAAAAGCATATTAATTAAGCCGGAGTTTTAATTATTAATAGTTAATTTATATAATTTTTACGTTTACAAAAATAATATAAAAAAAATAATATATATATTTTTTTATATATTTTATTTTGTTGATAATTAACGTTTTATATAGTTGTCAACATTTTTTTTGTGCATTATATTGTAATTTTAACAATAAGGAATAGCTGTTTATTCGTATTTTTTACGGTTTTTCTACGCATATCACCGGCTCCGTGTAATACGCTCCGTAGCCGCACCACACGCCTATGGCATCACCGTCTATGTTGCTGTGTACCACAGACGAATTTAACAACGACTGCCAGAATCTAAATGATCCCTCATCCATCGTCACGACCTTAAGCTGTACCGTATCGCCGACAGTAAACGCCCCAAATTTATCATCAGCAGCATTTACGGTATCCATAGAAAATAAAGAAGAAGAACCTCTGTACGCTATCGCCTCGAATGCCATACCATTAAAGTAGGTGTCGTCCCATAAACAATTTGAACATTCTGAAAAATAATTATCTCTGCCCAACCTTTTTGCAAAGCAATTATAATAATCGGCAGTGGCTGCATTGTCCTGTATCATGGCATGTATCCAGCAATACTTTTCATTAGCCTTGTCGTATTCGAGCCATATAGAATCCGGTATCACAGGTGTAGTTATAGTAGTATAAGCTGTATATGTTTCATCATCTATTATCACAGTCAGGTTGTAAGTGCCGCCGACTTGTCCAACTATTTTATTTCCCTGATATTTCACCGGAGGCCAAACATAATTTCCTTCCAAAATAGCAGGGTCTATCATAAACTGTAAAGTATCTACAGTACTTCCATCGCTGACAAAAACAGTGGCATCCGTTATAAAAAGCTCCGTCAGCAAACTCATGCCTTCAGGTGTGGTAAAATCTAAATTTATTTCCGTAAAAAACGCCTGATTATATGTCAGACATACCCACGGACTGCTTCCGTTTTCTATATATCCCTCTATCACAGGTCGTTTAGTATACTCTCCGGTATCTATGGCTATCTCTTGCGAACAAGAAGTGATAATAAACATCATCAATACAGATATAATCAAGATTGATGAAACTATCACCCCGCCCGATGAAAACAATCTCCTTGAAATAGCTCTATTTATTTTATTCTTCATAATTTTAGACTATTTAAACTGCATATTAAACGATACTGACGGCAACACAGGGAAAAGCGAAATCTGATAAGCCTTTACTTTAATTATATTAGAATCGGAAGACCGGTCTACAGTATATGAGACGATATAAGGATTTTTTCTATTATAGACATTATACACAGAAAAGTTCAAATCACCGGCGAGATGTTTTGTATCAAATATTTTCCATGTAGCGGAGATGTCAAGTCGGTGATAATCAGGCATTCGCCACGCATTATGCTCGCCATATTCTATATACATATTACCATTGATGATATAAAACGCATTCGGGATAGTTGCCGCATTGCCGCTCGAAAACACCCAGACGGTAGAAAAATCCCATTTGTCGTTAAGTTCATAATTCAGCATTATAGAAACATCATGCCGGCGGTCGTAGCGGGCGTAAAACGTCTCACCATTCATAATTTCATCAAAATTTCTTGTCGTCCAACTCAGCGTATAAGCCACCCAGCCGGTAAACTTCCCTGCCGTCTTATTTACAAAAAGCTCCATGCCGTAACTTTGTCCGGTACCTGAAATAAAACCATAATCAAGATTCGTCTGAAATATGGAAATTATGTTGGCATCAGGATTGACATCAAGCATATATTTCATCTTTTTATAATACACTTCGAAAGATGTCTCTATTGTATTATCTTTGAAATTTTGGAAGTATCCTGTCGAAAATTGATGACAAAGTTGCGGTGTCAGTAAATCTGTTGAAGGCAGCCAAATATCTGTCGGCAGCGAAATATCCATCAGGGCAGCAAGGTTAAGGCATTGACGATTAAGCGTATACGATGCTTTTATCGACTTATCTGCTGCAAGTTGGAAGCGTATGTTAATTCGCGGCTCAAAAAGATTATAGGCTTTTACTGTTTCACCTTTTTTATAATATGTAGAATCAACATTTTCCATATTGAACACATTATCAATAACATAACGAGTAAAAGGTCCTGTTTGTGCAAAATAATTATATCGCAAGCCATAGAGTACTTCAAGCCAAGGCGTAACATGCAAGTCGTGTTGAACATAGCCTATTATATCGCGAGCATAGTAATATTGCGGGTCGCCGGTGTTGAACTGTGTACTGCCCGAAGCGACCTGCAAAGCCGTAGGCGAAAAGACATGATGCGTATACGACACTCCAAATTTCACGGCGTTATTAGTATCCGGCGAATATGTCAAATCCGCCTTTCCGGTATAATCTGTTACAGCAGAGCTGTAAGTCATATTGTAAGCTTGTTCATAGCCGCCGACATTAAGCTGATAATTAGTAACATTGGCAGACACATCAAGATAAAGTCTTTTATTAAAAATATGATTCCATCTTATAACACCCAAAGTATTTTGCCAATTCATATTACAGCTAAACGTTTGTAAGTCTGAATTAAAATTAAAGACATCTTTACCGTGGTAGAAAGAAGCTGTAATGTTGTCATTTTCAGAAAGTCTGAATGCCAATTTACCGTTGATATCATAAAAGTAACACTGCAAGCCTTTAAGCATAGAAGAGCCGTTTACGAAAGGTCGCAATATAACATCAGCGTAAGTACGGCGAGCGGCGATGTTAAAAGAAGATTTACCACGCTGGATAGGACCTTCTACTTGTGCATGCGAAGATAGTAAACCAATGCCGGCTTTCGCCTTATAGCTATCCATATCGCCGTCTAAAGTAGTGATATTCAGAACTGATGACATTCTGCCGCCATATTCCGGAGGCATGCCGCCTTTTATGATTTCTGCCGAATTGATAACATCGGCGTTGAATACGGAGAAAAAGCCTGCTGCATGCGATGGGTTATAGACAGTCGCACCGTCTATAAGTATCAAGTTTTGGTCTGCACCGCCACCTCTGACATAAAAAGCATTGTTACCTTCGCCGCCGGCTTGTATACCCGGCAACAATTGTATCGTCTTAATTATATCTTTCTCACCGAACATCACAGGTATCTTCTCTATCTGCTTTATCGGCAACTCTATAGTGCCTACTTGTGTACTTCTGACATTCTTGTCCTCTCGCTGCACCTTTATCTCTACGCCTTCTACAGCAACAGCCGCTTCTTTCAATTTAAAATTTACCTGCAAATCTTTGTTTAACACAATCTTCTGTCTAACAGTATCATAGCCCATAAACAAGCATACAAGTGTATAAGTCCCTGATTTTTCCTTAAAAGAATAAAAACCGTCAACATCACTTGATGCACCATTCAAATTTTCTTGAAGATAGACATTTGCACCCGTTAAAAACATCTTATTTCCGCCATCTATAACCGTACCGCTGACAGTAAAAGTCTGACAATAAACAGTTTCAGCAATAAACAAAAGCAAAAGCAAAATGTATATTATTTTTTTCGACATGTATTACGTATTTTCTGCAAAGATAAGCGAAAATAAAAAAAACAAAATAAAAAACTATGATTATTACTATCTTTGCAAACCAAAAACATTAAATATTAAACATGACCATCAGACTATTATCAACATCAGACTACGACAGCATTTTCGAATTATGGGGACATACAAAAGGTATGGCTTTAAGAAATTTTGATGATTCAAGAGAAGGCATCGCCAAATTCATACAAAAAAATCCGGATTCTAATTTTATAGCAGAAATAGGCAATGAAATTGTGGGCGTAATATTATGCGGCATTGATGGACGCAGAGGCTACTTATATCACGCCTCGGTAAAAGAAGAATACAGAGGACAAGGCATTGGCACAGAATTAGTAAACAAAGTTTTAGATGTCCTAAAATCAAAAGGAATAAAAAAAGCCGGACTGTTAGTCAAAAAAGATAATATTATCGGCAACGAGTTTTGGCTCGCAAAAGGCTGGAATAAAAGAGACGAACTTTTGTACTATAGCTTAAATTTGGATTAGCGTTAAATCATATATTAAAATACTTTTTAAACTTTTTATATTCAATCTGTTTTTACAATAAGAATATAATGCTACCTTTGCAAAAATTAAGCAAGACATGCAATCTGAAATATATAAGATAAAAAAAGGTATACAGTTAAACTTAATCGGCGAAGCACAAAAAGCCGTCAAGTTGATGCCCGCTACACCTTGCGCCATCAACCCGCCGGATTTCAGATGGTTAGTCCCCAAATTAATAGTTGATGAAGGCGACTGTGTCAAGGTCGGTACCCCGCTTTTCTGCAATAAAAATGATGAAAGTATCCGCATAGTTTCTCCAGTAAGTGGAACTGTCTGCAAAATAGTAAGAGGTGAAAAAAGAAAGTTGGAACATATCGTCATTACTTCTGACGGTAAAAGTACCTGCGAGGATATTACGATAAAAGAAGATAACAGAGAAGATATTATTGAGACTTTATTAGTCTCCGGCTTGTGGACTTTCATTTTACAGCGTCCGTTTGCTGCAATAGCTAACCCTGCAGATATGCCAAAAGCAGTATTTGTTTCGTGCTTCGACAGTGCTCCTTTAGCTCCCGACTATTCTTTTATCCTGAAAGATAAAGCCAAAGAATTTGCAAAAGGTATAGAAATCATCAGCAAGTTAACTATAGGCAAAACGTTTTTATGTTTAAAAGCAGATAGCGACAACAGCATTTTTGAAGACATTGCAACTGTAGAAAAATGTTATTTTAGCGGTCCTCATCCGAGCGGAAACATTGGCACTCAGATACATACGATAGCACCGCTTGGCAAAGGCGAAGTTATATGGTATGCAAATCCGCAAGATATAGCAACTATTGGTAATTTATTCTTAAACGGCAAACTCGATTTTTCAAAAACGATAGCTGTATGCGGCGAAAGTATTGAAAATCCATGCTACTTAAAGCTCATCAACGGAGCTTCGCTCTCCCCCACTCTGACAAAAACGACCAAAGGATACAAATTAAACAATACCGATGAACCTACTTTTGACACTGTAATAAAAGATACATATACGAGAATCATCAGCGGCAACATACTAACAGGGAAAGCCATCACAGACGAATGTTTTTTAAGGTATTACGATAATCAGGTAACTTTAATCCCCGAAGGTGGCAAAAGAGAGTTATTCGGCTGGCTAATGCCCGGAATAAACAAATGGAGCTTATCTCATACTTATTTGTCATGGCTGTTCAAGCACAAAAAATACAGTTTAGACACAAGTTTACACGGCGGCAGACGCTCCATGGTAGTTTCTGATGTATATGAAAAGGTATTTCCATTCAGCATACTGCCGATAGAACTGCTTAAAGCCTGCGAAATCAAAGACATAGAGTTGATGGAAGAACTCGGAATTTACGAAGTGGTAGAAGAAGACTTCGCCACCTGCGAGTTGGTATGTCCATCAAAAACAGAATGTCAGCAAATAATTTATGAAGGTTTATCTTTATTAAGAAAATAGCGTATGATAAAATTTATTACTACAATAAGCGATAAACTACATAAGACATTTGGAACTAAAAAAATGCTACGTCCATTTTATGCGCTATTCGACGCTGTCGACACCTTCATACTTACGCCAAGCACCACTACAACACGAGGCTGTCATATACGAGATGCCGTAGACATGAAAAGAATTATGATTACCGTCATGGCAGCTCTACTGCCGGCATTGTTATTTGGCTTATGGAACATTGGTTATCAGCATTTTATATCACTATCGCAAGATGCCGGCTTCTGGAAAGAGTTTTGGTACGGCTTTTTAAAATGGCTGCCGATGGTGCTAATCACTTATATCAGCGGCTTGACAGTAGAAATAATCTTTGCACAACGCCGCGGGCATCAGGTGGCAGAAGGATTTTTCGTCACAGGTATGATTATCCCGATGATAATGCCGCCGGATATCCCTTTGTGGATATTGGCGTTAGCAACAATTTTCGCTGTTGTATTTGCTAAAGAAGCCTTTGGCGGCACCGGCTACAACTTCATGAATCCGGCACTTGTGGCGAGAGCATTCATATTCTTTGCTTATCCGTCTAAAATCTCCGGCGACAGTGTCTGGATTGCCGAAAAAGCAGACGCTTTTTCCGGCGCAACACCTTTGGCAAATGCAGCCGCCGGCAACTTTGACAGCCTGCCAAGCATAACAGACATGGTCATCGGCAATATTCCGGGCTGTATAGGAGAAACATCTAAAATAGCCATATTGTTAGGAGCTATTCTACTGATTTACACTCAAGTGGCAAGTTGGCGAATCATCATCTCCACTATAGCCGGAGGTATTGCAGCAGGGCTGTGTTTCAACATCTCAGGCATCTCAGCTATTCCGGCTTATCAGCATATTCTCATGGGCGGCTTCCTGTTCGGTGCCGTATTCATGGCAACCGACCCTGTAACAAGTCCGCACACAAAAAACGGAAAACTCATCTACGGCTTCTTAATAGGTGTCATCGCAATAATAATACGTGTACTCAACAAAGGCTATCCCGAAGGTATGATGCTCGCAATCCTGCTGATGAACGTATTTACCCCGCTGATAGATTATATTTCCATACAGCTAAATATCCGTAACCGTCAACATATCAGAATTTTAAAAAATGAAAAACTACAGCAATAAATACATATTCATCTACACGACAATTCTTGTAGCTGTAGTCGCCATATTATTGACGGCTGTCTCGGTAGGATTAAAGCCACTGCAAGAGAAAAACAGAACTGTAGAAAAGATAAAAAACATCTTGAGCAGTGCTGGTTATACAAACATTGATAAAAATCAGATAATCAGTATTTTCAATAATGTCACAACTGAACTGTGCATTGACAGCAAATGTCAGGTTGTATCAAGTTATCATGATGGAAATTTTGCCTTTGGCTCTCAAAGAGCCTTCAACTTAGATGAGAACAAAGAATTTTATAAGGCTTTCAACGGCGACAAAAGTTTTATTTTACCGGTATATCAAGTAAAAAATGAATCAGGAAATAACAGCTATGTTGTCCCTGTCACCGGCAAGGGGCTTTGGGGCAAAATCTGGGGTTATATTGCAATAGCCGCTGATGGCAAGACCATAAACGGCACCGTATTTTTGCACAAATCCGAAACGCCGGGATTAGGTGGCGAAATATCTTCAGAGAAATTTTCGTCATCATTTAAAGGCAAAACCATTTTCAACGACAGCAACAAATTCGTCTCTATAAAATTAGTAAAAACACAGAGCAGCAGCGACAACACAGAGCATACTGTAGATGCAATATCCGGCGGAACAATAACTTCCGAAGGAGTACAAAATATGATGTATGATTGTTTGATTTTATACACGGAATTTTTCAACAACATTAAAGAACAATAATGAGCATAGAATTAAAAAAATATTTAGGACCATTGAACAGAAACAACCCGATATTAGTTCAGGTTTTAGGCGTATGTTCGGCTTTAGCTGTGACAGCACAACTCAAGCCTGCTGTTGTAATGTGCCTTTCGGTTACTGTCGTCTGTGGCATCTCAAATCTGATAATATCTTTGTTGAGAAACACAATCCCGCCACGAATAAGAATTATTGTCCAACTTATTATTGTTGCTTCTTTAGTAATACTTGTAGACCAAGTTTTGCAATCATTTTTTTATGACGTGAGCAAATTGCTGTCGGTATTTGTCGGATTAATCATTACCAATTGCATCATCATGGGACGTTTAGAGGCTTTTGCATTGCCACACAA
>JALNXP010000136.1 GCA_023230285.1 Bacteroidales bacterium
CAGACAAATACTCAGAAAGAAAAACTTGATGCGTATGCAAACATTGTTGAGAATTATCTCTTAATAGATACTGATACAGCTGCTGTTTTAAATTTGCTGCCGGAAAATATCAGACTTACTATTATTGATGAATACGGCAATCTTCTTTTTGATAATGTGGTTGCTGATAAAGCTACTGTTTCAGACCATACTTCGCGCCCCGAAATTATAGCAGCTCGCGCTACAGGGAAAGGCTCTGCAATAAGATTGTCGGAGTCTACTAACGTGAATTACCTGTATTTGGCAATAAAAACTCCCGATAACAGCTATATTCGTGTGTCGTTGCCGTATAAAATTAAGCTGTCGGATACCTTTAAAACAGATTCTGTTTTGATGTATGCCGCATTACTCTTGTTTTTAATAGCTATACTTATGCTGCTGTATACTTCGGATAAGTTTGGTAAAGTGATGTCTACTCTGAAGAAATTTGCAGCAAATGTGGAAAAAGGTCAAGTCGACTACGAAACTGTGACTTTCCCCGATACCGACTCCGGCGAAATAGGAAGTAAAATTATTTCGATATACCGACAACTTGAAACAAGTAAGCAACAAACCGATTTTGAACGCGATAAAAATCGTATGATGAAACAGGAGATGACTAATAATATAGCTCACGAACTTAAAACTCCCGTATGTAGTATAAGAGGTTATCTGGAAACTATATTGACAAACCCGAACGTTGATAAAGATACACAGTCTCTATTTCTTAACCGTGCTTATAATCAGTCAGTTAGACTTACGGAGCTTATAGATGATGTCACTTTGATTAATAAAATCGAAGATGCTTCTTTTATGTTTACACAAGAGAAACTGATAATCAGCAATATATTTGATGAAGTACTCGAAGAATTTGCTGCAAGAATTGCTGCTCAAAATGTGACAGCCCTAAATAAAATACCTCTCTCTGTTGAAGTCGCCGGCAACCATTCTCTGCTATTTGCCGCTTTTAGAAATCTTGTCGATAATTCTTTGAAATATGCCGGCGATAGCATAGAAATTTGTGCTGAATGCTATGCCGAAGATGATAAAAATTATTTTTTCAAATATTATGACACCGGCTGTGGCGTAGATGAGAAGTTTTTAGATAAGATTTTTGATAGATTTGTACGCATTGATGAAGGAAGAACCCGCAAGGATGGCGGCTCCGGATTAGGCTTGGCTATAGTTAAACATTCTATCGCTTTCCATGGCGGACAAATCTCGGCTCGTAATCGTGAAACCGGCGGCTTGGAGTTTTTATTTAATCTGCAAAATAAACCTGTGATAAAATGATAAAAAAAACAATATTGACAATAGTATTGCTTGTTATTTCAAATACCTTTATGACGTTTGCATGGTACGGACATTTGAAATTCAAAGAGTTAGGAGTATTTAGTAAACTTGGCATCTTTGGTGTTATATTTATCAGTTGGGGAATAGCACTTTTTGAATATATGTTTCAGGTACCGGCAAACCGCATCGGCTTTGTCGGAAACGGCGGACCATTTAACTTGTGGCAACTGAAAGTAATACAAGAAGCAATTACTCTTACTGTGTTTACCCTCTTTACAGTGGTGTTTTTTAAAAATCAACCGCTAAAACTTAACCATCTTATAGGCTTCGTGTTTTTAATACTCGCCGTGTATTTTATTTTTAAGAAGAGTTAGAAGAGCGATTAATCGTTTATGATAAACTCTAAACTATTTCTCGTTTTTCCAAACGATGTTTTGTAGTTCCATGTCGGCACCAAAACGTCTGTCCGCAGCAGTCATCCGAAAATGATATGTGACTGTTTTCTTCTCCGGAAACTCTGTAAGCGGATAGCTGTACATAATTTGTTCAACATCAGCTGAAACGCCAAAAGTAATAAACTTGTCATACCTGTTGAAATATGATATTATCAATTTATTTTCACCCTGTTTTAATGGCAATCTTACTATCATTCTGTTTATTTCTCCGACATTTGAACGCTTTACTGCTGCTAACTCTTCGCCGTTGAGTTGCAAACGAAAAGCAGACGTAAATATAACTTCTATCAAATAATCACAATCGTGAGTTGCAAAAATCAATTGTTTGGTTAATACCGACTGTTTTTTGCCGATTTTGATAATCTTGGCAAAATTATTGTCT
The DNA here is from genome assembly GCA_023230285.1 of Bacteroidales bacterium. Lineage (GTDB taxonomy): Bacteria > Bacteroidota > Bacteroidia > Bacteroidales > BM520 > RGIG7150. The sequence continues at coordinate 2,149 of JALNXP010000136.1, forward strand.
TCATTATCAGTACTTTCGATTGCTTTCCAAATGATGTCGTTTGTTTTTTTCGGCAAATAAAATCTTCTGTAATTATCAGAATAAAAAGCGGGTTCAAAAGATACTCCGGAGTTATTCAGATTTTTCGTATCTTCTGTTTTTGGCAGGATTATCGTATCACAGATGTCGTTGTGACATACACATATCTTTCTGCCTATTTCAGATTCTGTATAGCAGATATAAGGCTGTTGCTTCTTTTTAACTGTAAGTTGTTTGTTATAAGCAGTTTTACTTTTGAATTGCACATAATAATCCATGTACGACACGGCATATTCGGTGCAATTATCATGATTATTGATTTTCGGTGGCGTAAGACATGACGGGTCGTCTTTAATCATCTGTCCTATGGCTGTAAGTACTTGTTTTTCAAAAGGGACTACATTACCGTTTCCCATTGGACCAATGTTGAGCAGATAAGTGCCGCCGAGAGAGATTATACGTTTAAGATCGTTAAATTTTTCTATGGCTTTATCTTTTGGGTCGCCGCGTTGTTGCCACGAGCGATAGCCCCAAGTTTCATCAAACATAGACGCCGGTGTTTGCCACGGTAAGCTGTAATATTCGTCAGGAATAAAATTGTCGGACATGACTAAGAAGTCGGAGCAGTCGTTGCCTAATCGACTGCTAACCATGCAGTTTGGTTGTAAAGTATGAACTAAATCGTACAATTCTTCCGACTGTTCTACAGTGAGGTCGCCCATATCGAACCACAACTCGCTGATGTCGCTGTAGTTGGTAAGTAGCTCTGTTACTTGATTTATGTTATATTGATGATGTTCCGGTGTCACAGGGTCAGCATTGTGGCTGGAGATAGGGTAGGCTTCAGGAAAATGCCAATCTACCAATGAAAAATACAGCCCAAATTTCAAGCCGTTTTCTTTACATGCTTCGGATAGAGATTTTACGACATCTTTGCCATAAGGAGTTGCATCTACAATGTTGAAGTCGGTGTATTGTGAATGATACATACAAAAGCCGTCATGATGTTTAGCTGTGATTACGATAGCGCCCATGCCGGCTTGTTTTGCCAATTGTACGATTTCTTCGGGGTTCCATTTTTGCGGATTAAAACTGTTGGCGACATCGGCATAAACATCGCTAAAGATACCTGCGTGCGATTGAATTTGTTCGCTGTAGCCGTTGGTTACGGGCTTGTCGTCCCAAACGCCACCCAACTCAGAATACAATCCGAAGTGGATAAACATGGAAAATTTATTGTCCGTCCATTCTTTGCTTTGCGAGAAAGCAAAAAGTGGATGGACAATAATTATAAGTAGTAAAATCAGATATTTAATCTGACTACAGCATTTCTTTAATAGCTTCGGCGAGGCGTTTGACACCTTCTTCGGCGGTTTTCTTGTCTGCATAAGAAAAGTTTATTCTCATTGTATTTCTTCCTGAGCCGTCACAGAAGAAAGTATAACCTTGTACAAAAGCAACCTTCTTTTCAATTGCTTTATAGAATAATTTATCGGAATCTATATGTTCGGGCATTGTCACCAAGAGGAAAAGTCCGCCTTCGGGGTGAGTCCATGTTACGCCTTCGGGGAAATATTCTTTGAAGCAGCGGAGGATATTGTCGCGTTTATCTTTATATTCGGCGACTATGTTGCCGATATTTTTTTCGAATAATCCTTTTTGCAGATATAATCCGGCAATTTTTTGCAGGTAAGCGGAAGTACAAAGGTCTGCTGTTTGTTTAGCCTGTACAAATTTTTCGAGGACTTCGCTGTTTGCGATAATCCAGCCGAGTCTGAAGCCCGGGCAGAAAGATTTTGAAAAGGTACCTAATGTAATCACTAATCCTTGGTCGTCAAGAGAGTATAACATAGGTTGAGATTCGCCGTCGAAGCGGATTTCTCTGTAAGGGCTGTCTTCTACTATTAAAACTTGGTGCTTTTGAGCAACTTTGATAATTTCTTTTCTTCTTGCTACAGGCATGGTGATGCCGGCAGGATTTTGGAAGTCGGGGATTATATATACAAATTTCGGTTTTTTGCCTTCGGCTTCGAGTTTTACAATTTGTTTTTCGAGTTCTACTGCGCTCATGCCGAGTTCATCAGGTTCGATGCCGATGAAATTTGCGCCGTAAACTTTAAAAGCGTTTAATCCGCCGAGATAAGACGGCAGCTCGCATATTATGGTGTCTCCCGGGTTTACAAAAATCTTTCCTAAAAGGTCAAGTGACTGCTGGGAAGCGGTGGTGATTACAAAGTTGTCGCGAGTGACTTTGCAACCTTCTTTGAGATACCTTTTTACTAATTCGTCACGCAGTAAATTTTCGCCTTCGGTTGTGCCATATTGCAGAGCAGCAGCTCCGGAGTTGGCTATCACCTCTGCCGAAATTTCGGTTATGTCTTTGTAAGGAAAAGATGAGGGCGACGGCAAGCCGCCGGCGAAAGAAATTATGTCCGGTTGTTGTGTGAGCTTCAGACACTCACGAATAGCAGAACGCTTCATGCGTTTTGCTTCATCTGAAAATAAAGCATCTATGTTCATAATATATTTAGTTAAATACTATTTTGCAAAGGTAATACTTTAATTAGATAAAGTGATTTTAATTTTGTTGAATTGTGAACAGGTTTTGACACGTAGATTCATTAGCATTGCGAAAATACAATTTAGTATACCTGAGTTTTTTTATAAAAACGGCGTAAATTTCAAAAAAAACGAGTATATTTGCATCATAAAAGTTTTTTTATAACAGATTGTATATAAATTAAAAAATGTTTCATGGCTTTGATAGTTTGGCTATAAGGTGTAGCAATAGAACAAAATTTATAATTTATGACGGAAACAGATAACGAAAAGGCAATTCGTGCAATAGTTGGCGGTTGTGTCAAATCTTATGCTTCAGGATTTGCAGATCGTCATATTGCAGAGATAGATGATGAAGATGGGACAATAAATATGAAAATACATAATGTTTTTATTGCTGCACTTGGACATGAAATACAATATTATTCTGCCTTAGCTCGCTCTCTTGATAGCTCTCTCGGTAATATGCTAGAAAAAATGGCTATTCAGATAGCAACATTGCATTATAAAGTCAGTCAACACGTAGAAGGATTTCTTTATAAAGAGCAAACCGATTATATAGCCGAAATTTTAGAACAGTATAAAAGGCATGCAAAATATCCTGATGTGGAAGATTATAAGAAAATCACACAACTAAAAGGTTCTATCGTTGAAAAACGACATGAGAGTGATTATTATCTCGTTGATGAAGATACAGACCGGCACTACCTAATAGAATTAAAAATTGGTGGCGATTTGGATAATAAAAAAGCGCGTTCCGAGAAGGAAGCATTATTAGAACAATACTGTATCCTTACAAATAAAATAGGTGATGAAAACAAAGTAAAAATTCTTTTTGCAACTGCATACAACCGTTACGGAGAAGGGAAACCATGGAAACAAAGTAGTGTGCTTCAATTTTTTGCTAATGATGAACTTTGCATCAGTAGAGATTTTTGGAATTTGGTTTGTAAATCTGAAAAGGGTTATGATATTGTGATAGATGAGTATGGGCGAAATGCTAATTACATCAGTGAAGCATTAAATAATATAAAAAATACATATTTGCCTATCTAAAAATGAAAAATCAAAATTGGCAAAAATGTTTATTATGTGGAGATAGTAAGGATATAATCAAACGTATTCCTGATAATTCTGTTGATTTTATATTAACAGATCCGCCATATAACATAGGTAGACATTCTACGGGCAATATACATCTTCCATGGCGGACACTTATAAACAATGATGTCGCTGAGTGGGATTGGGTGGATTTTAATCCGGAAGAATGGGCTGATGAATTTGTGAGAATTTTAAAACCTACAGGAAATCTTTTTATTTTTACTTCATATAATCAACTTGGAAGGTGGTATAATTGTTTAGACCATATATTTGACACTTCAAATTTTATGATTTGGCACAAAACTAATCCACCGCCGAAAATTTTTAAAGCAGGCTTCCTTAACAGCTGCGAAATGATATTCGTATGTTGGAATAAAAAGCACACATGGAATTTTATATCACAGAAAGATATGCATAATTTTATTGAAAGTTCAATATGTATGCGTCCTGAAAGAATTAGTGACCCAAAACATCCGGCGCAAAAACCCGTTTCTATTTTAAAGAAACTAATTGAGATAGCCTCCAATAAAGATGATATCGTTTTTGATCCATTTATGGGAGTTGGCTCTACAGGAGTTGCTGCGTTGAATATGAATAGAAAATTTATCGGAATTGAATTAAATAACAAGTATTTTGAAGCTGCAAAAAAAAGAATAAATGCAATGACTTTAGACAATCAAGAAGAAAACAATATGGCTAATGAACCACAAATAAATTATCAAACAAAGTTATTTACTTTAAATGATATTTTTCCTCAAGGGGAATTTAACAATGTTTTATTTAGTCACCAAAAGCCGACAGGATTACAACCAATAATTAAATGGGCCGGCGGTAAAGAAAAAGAGCTGAAATAT
>JALNXP010000099.1 GCA_023230285.1 Bacteroidales bacterium
ACTTGGACACATCACCGATGCCAAACCTTCGCAGTACGTCAATCTGCTTCCGGCAAACTTCAAACCCGAATTGTTTGAGTAAAAGTCAAGATGCGGTTGGCGGGGTGGATATATTTCTCAACTCTTTATTGTATTTTCGCAATGCTAATGAATCTACGCTAATTTTACTCACAAAAAATTAGTACCTTCTTCCTTTCTTATTTCAAAAAAACGCCTTACCTTTGTAGTTTAAAATTTAAACTTAATTTTCAAATCATGAAAAAATTACTTTTTGGAGTGTTAGCAGTAATCTTCAGCTTAGGATTACATGCTCAAACAAATGAAGAACAACCTGAGCCGGAAAAGAAAGGTTATCAATTTACAATGGAAAAACAAATTCCTGTAACATCGGTAAAAGACCAATACAGGTCGGGAACTTGCTGGAGTTTTAGCGGATTAGGATTTGTAGAAGCAGAAATGTTAAGACAAGGCAAACCGGAATACGACTTATCAGAAGCCTTCATTTTCAGAAAATGTTATGAAGATAAAATAGTAAAATATGTAAGAATGCACGGTAGCATCAACTTCGCAGGCGGCGGCTCTTTCGGCGACGTATTCAATACAATTGATAAATACGGCATCGTTCCGGAAAATGTTTATGACGGTTTGACATACGGCGATACCAGCCATGTTCACGGCGAATTAGATGCAATACTGAAGGCTTACGCCGAAACTATAATTAAAAATCCAAATAAAAAATTATCAACAGCATGGTTTAGCGCTTATCAATCTTTATTAGACGGCTATTTGGGCGAAGTTCCGGAAACTTTTACCTACAACGGCGTTGAATATACTCCGGCTTCTTTTGGAAAATCTTTAGGCTTTAATACAGCTGATTATGTCAACTTAACTTCTTATACCCACCATCCTTTTTATGAACCTTTTATTTTGGAAATTCCTGATAATTGGGCTTGGGGAAGTTCATATAATGTTCCTATAGATGAACTTATAGGCATCATGAACAACGCCATAAACAACGGATATACAGTATGTTGGGGCGCTGATGTCAGCGAAAAAGGCTTTAAATGGAGTAAGGGTGTTGCCGTTGTCCCTGAAGAAGACAGACCCGACTTAGACGGCTTGGAAAGAGATAAATGGGAAAAACTGTCTGCACGCGAAAAAAATGAAATGCTGTATAACATGGATAATCCTGTCCCAGAGAAAGAAATCACTCAGGAAATGAGACAAATCGCTTTCGACAACTATCAAACCACTGACGACCACGGAATGTTGATATGCGGCTTGGCTAAAGACCAAAACGGAAATCCTTTCTACTACGTTAAAAATTCATGGAACACAACAGACCATATCTATGACGGCTTCTTCTATGCTTCTGAGTCTTTCGTGAAATATAAAACCATGAACATTGTCGTCCATAAAGATGCTATTCCTAAAGATATAAAGAAAAAATTAGGCATTAAATAATTATCATTAGTACCACTCTATATGGAATACATAAAAAATTATATTGATGAAAACAAAGAACGTTTTCTTGAAGAATTATTCGGATTAATCAGAATTCCGTCTATCAGTTCTATTGCTGAGCATAAACCCGACATGTATCGTGCAGCGGAGTATTGGGAAAAAACCATGCTTGATGCCGGCGCAGATAAAGCCGAAGTGTTTGATACAGAAGGTAATCCTATCGCCTACGGCGAAAAAATTATCGACCCAAAGCTGCCTACTGTTTTAGTTTACGGTCACATGGACGTGATGCCGGTAGACCCTGTAGAGTTATGGCATACAGACCCTTTTGAACCTGTCGTCAAAAACGACATCATCTGGGCTCGCGGTGCTGACGACGACAAAGGTCAATCTTTTATGCACGCAAAAGCTTTCGAGCTGCTGAACAAAACCAACACCCTGCCATGCAACGTCAAATTCTTAATCGAAGGCGAAGAAGAAATAGGCTCCAGCAACCTCTATAAGTTCTGTGAAGACCATAAAGACATGCTGAAAGCCGACATCTTTTTAGTTTCTGATACAAGCATGATAGCACAAGACACGCCTTCTATCACAGCAGGACTTAGAGGTCTCGCTTATTGGGAATTAGAAGTCACCGGTCCGGATAAAGACCTACATTCCGGCATCTTCGGCGGAGCAGTAGCTAACCCTATCAACGTGTTATGCAAGATGATTGCCGATGTCTTAGATGAAAATAACCATATCACAATACCCGGATTTTACAATGATGTCATCGAAGCTTCAGACATTGAAAGAAAAATGATGGGCAAAGCTCCTTACAACGAAGAAAAATATAAAGAAGCTATCGATGTTAAAGAGCTATGGGGCGAAAAAGGCTATACTACTAACGAACGCACATGGATAAGACCGTCTTTCGACCTCTGCGGCATCTGGGGCGGATACACAGGCGAAGGCTCTAAAACTGTTCTGCCAAGCAAGGCAACAGCGAAAATATCCTGCCGCTTAGTCCCTAATCAGGATAATAAGAAAATCTCCAAGTTGGTAAAAGAATATTTTGAACACATAGCTCCGGATTATGTTAAGGTGAAAGTTACAGAGATGCACGGCGGACAAGCCTACGGCTGCCCGATAGACCTGCCGGCATATAAAGCAGCAGAAAGAGCTTTCGAAAATGTATACGGCAAAACCCCTATCCCTGTACGCAGCGGCGGCTCTATTCCTATCATCTCCGGCTTCGAACATATCCTCGGCGTCAAGAGCATTCTGATGGGCTTCGGCTTAAGCAGCGACGCTATTCACTCCCCAAATGAAAATTATCCGCTGTATAATTTCTATAAAGGCATAGAAACTATAGCTAATTTCTATCTGGAATTTGTGAAAGAATATGGGTTGAATGTTTAACGTTGATTAGTAGAGACGATGTAATTACATCGTCTCTACTGATTAATCTACATTTATTATCTTATAAACATTGTTTCCTTTCGGTGTCTTTAGCACTATCTCCTCGCCTACCCTCTTGTTCATCAGCATTTTGGCTAATGGCGAAACAAAAGATATTTTTCCATTTACAGTGTCCGCTTCATCAGCACCAACTATCTGATACTGCAACAATTGCTCCGAACCGTTTTTTGATACGCTGACTATAGAGCCAAACATGACTATCTCCGTAGAATTTTTTTCAGTATCTACAACCCTTGCACTTAACAGCCTGTCGTTAAGCAATTTCATCTTTGCATCTATGTAATTGGTTTCAATATGAGTGTCGCCGTCTATAGCAGACAGACGTGTGAGTTCAGTTAGCATACCTTCTTTTTCTTCTATCAGTTGCCGATAGCCGTTAGGTGTCACATAATTAGGCACTCCATCAGGTAAATACGCTCGCATATTTACCACAGGCACATTCTCCTGATCCTCTTCTTTAACAAAACCTCGACTCATAGTTAATTACTAATTACTAATTAAACGCCTAAACATTAAACAATCTTAAAATGAGACAGTAAATCCAACTCCGACAAGCTCTTTAAATTGCACCTTAGAAACATCATTAACGCCATCATTATTAGTGTCGGTTGTCAGAATATTTTTATCCCATATTAAGTTGGTGCTGATATTGGCTGTCAAGAATTTATTAATTTTCATAAAAATCAACAAATCCCAGTTAATTGCTACATCGAAAGGTTTATTGTCGAGATAATCTGTAAAAGCAGAGACATTAGTTGCAACATCAACATTTTTCACGACTTCTTTTTTGAAGCTCAGTCGCAGTTCGCTACCGAACCTTGTTTTACAAACCTGAGCGCTGTCGTTGCCGTATTGAACTTGTAATTCAGGAATAGTCACGAATGTAAACTTTGCTGTTGCAGGAGAATAGTTAATTGTCAGGAAGTCGAAGGGAGTATAGTCGGCTCCTATGCTTGCTGTAAGGTAGCCGGGAGCCATAAAGCCGGAGACCAAAGTTTTCTCTGTATCACTTGGATAAGTATAGCCGTTTGCAAACTGTGATCTAAATTCGGCAATAGCAGTAATTCTAAAGTTTTTATTTAGTTTATAAGCATATTTACTTAATAATACGATTTTATCATCACTCTTCTTCACAAAATCCTGATTTTTAGTTTTTATTAAGCCATAGCCAAGGTCTAATGTATTTTCCCAGCTATTCTTGTCTTTAGAATAATTAGCAAATGAGTTAATTAAGCCGTTAAGAGCAACCGAGCCTTCGCCGCCGGCAGCCCAATTGGTGAAAGATACTTGTGAAAAAGCTATGGACGTTGTAACCCCTTTTGTCCAATATTTTGTAGAGTCCGTTTGAGAAAATGCTGTGGCAAACATCAGCAACAGTAAAGTAAAAGCTAAAATTTTTTTCATGATAGAATGTTATTAATAAATTATCTCAAATAAAAAACGGCAGTAAACATAATACACGTTTCAACTTGCAAATTTAAAAAATATCTTACAAAACGTATTAAAAAAAACGATTTTACATGTTAAGATTGTGAAAATTCGCAGCCGCAATAATTTTGTCGGTACAAATTATATGTTTTAGACAGTTCTATTGAGCGTTTAAATCCTTCTTTTTTCTTAAAATCAGAAAACAGATAGTTAACGCCAAACTCTTCAGATATGGCTTCACCTATTTCATTTATTTTGCCTGAGTTTTTTAACGGACTTATAGTCAGTGTAGTAGTAAAAAAGTCAAAGCTTTTGAGTTTTGCGATGCGAGCAGTTTCTCTCAATCGCAGTTCATAGCATTTACAGCAGCGTCGTCCACCTTCTTTAAGCTGTTCCATACCTTCAGCCATTTTGTAAAACACCTCAGGATTATATTCACCCTCAATATAATCTATCTTATTGACAACAAATTGATTATAGGCAGCAATCAGTTTTTTTTGTTCTGTTGCTCTTTTATAAAATTCTTCAAACGGATAAATGTTGGGATTATAATACAACACTGTAATTTTAAAAAACGGCGACAAATATTCTAACACATAGCTGCTACAAGGAGCGCAACAGCAATGGAGCATCAGCGAGGGAGTTGTTTTCTCTTGTTTGATTTTGTCTATTGCGGCATCTAAAACTCTCTGATAATTAACATTTTCCATGTTGACTTATACCTATAAAAAAATCGGACAGTTGAAGCAACCATCCGATTTTCAATAATAACAAATAATTTTTATTTAACTGTATTCACAATTTCTTTAAATGCTTCGGGGTTATTCATTGCTAAATCGGCAAGAACTTTGCGACTTAGTTGAATATCCTTTTGATGTAGTTTACCCATTAATTCTGAGTAAGACAAACCATTTAAACGAGCAGCGGCGTTTATTCTTTGAATCCACAATGCTCTAAAAGAACCTTTTTTATCGCGTCTGTCGCGGTACGCATAGGTTTGACCTTTTTCCCATGAGTTTTTAGCAACCGTCCAAACATTTCTTCTTCTTCCGAAAGCTCCTTTGGTTCTGTTAAGGATTTTCTTTCTTCTTGCCCTTGATGCAACTGCATTTACTGATCTTGGCATAATTTTTCCTTTCTTTTTTTTACTTCAGTGATAAATTAATTATTCTTTTGACTGAAAGTAAAGTTAAACAATAAAATTTACTTTTTCAACATTCCTTTAACTACAGATATATCGGCTTTATCCACTATTTCGAAATACGCAAGATTACGTTTTCTCTTTGTAGTTTTTTTAGTCAAGATATGGCTGTGGTAAGCATGTCTTCTTTTTAATTTGCCGGTTCCCGTAAGCGTAAAACGTTTTTTGGCAGCGGCTTTTGTTTTTAATTTTGGCATTTTCTGAAATTTTAATTAGTTAATAAAATATAAATTTGTGTTATTTCTTCTTTACTGCTGATGATAACAGCATCAACATTCTTTTACCTTCTAACTTAGGCATTGACTCAACTTTTGCGTAATCAGACAATTGTTGAGCGAATTTCAGCAAGATGATTTCTCCTTGGTCTTTATAGACTATTGACCTGCCTCTAAAATAGACTTCGACTCTTACTTTACAGCCAGCACTCAAAAATTTCATGGCATGTTTCAGTTTAAAATCGAAATCATGGTCATCGGTATTAGGACCTAACCTGATCTCTTTTACTTCTACCTTAGCTGACTTGGTCTTTCTTTCTTTTTCTTTTTTCTTTAATTCGTATAACAATTTCTGATAATCTGCAATTTTGCAAACAGGCGGGTTTGTTGATGGTGATATTTCTATCAAATCCAAACCCAAATCATCAGAGAGCTTTATAGCATCTTTGATATTGTATATTCCTTGTTCAACATTTTCGCCTACTACTCTTACTACGGGAGCGGTTATTTTCCCGTTTATTCTATACGGATCTTCAAATATCTTTCTTCCCTGCCTTTGGTTGTTATTCGGTTGTTGCACTCAATTAAGTATTAGTTAATATTATTTTGATAATTCTTTTTCGACTTCTTTGTTTATTAAATCGATAAATTCGTCTATTGTCATAGTCCCCATATCGACTCCGCCATGTTTTCTGACAGAGACAGTACCGTTAGATTGTTCATTTTCTCCCACTAACAATATATATGGCATCTTTTTCACTTCGGCATCACGAATTTTCCTACCTGTTTTCTCAGCTCTTGTATCTATACAGCCTCTCAATTCTTTAGCCTCCATTTTACTCTTGATGCTATTAGCATAGTCGATATATTTATCGCTAATCGGCAATATGATAAATTGGTCTGGAGCGAGCCACAACGGGAAATCTCCGGCGCAATGTTCCAATAAAACAGCCACAAATCTTTCCATAGAGCCAAATGGAGCGCGATGTATCATTATAGGACGATGTTTCAAATTATCGCTACCTGTATACTCCAACTCAAAGCGTTCCGGAAGGTTATAGTCAACTTGGATAGTACCAAGTTGCCATTTACGACCGATTGCATCTTTTACCATAAAGTCCATTTTAGGACCGTAGAAAGCTGCTTCACCATATTCAACTACTGCGTTTATTCCTGTTTCTTCAGCCACGTCAATAATAGCCTGTTCCGCTTTTTGCCAATTTTCTTCTGAGCCTATATATTTATCTCTATTGACTTTATCTCTCAAAGATATCTGAGCTGTATATTCGTTAAAATCAAGCATTCTGAAAATGCGCAAAACTATTTTAAGGACGCCTTTAAATTCGTCTTTCAGTTGTTCCGGAGTACAGAAGATATGAGCATCATCTTGAGTAAAGCTTCTAACTCTTGTCAAGCCGTGAAGTTCGCCGCTTTGTTCATATCTGTATACTGTTCCGAACTCTGCCAATCTGCAAGGTAGATCTTTGTATGAGCGTGGTTTAGAAGCGTATATTTCACAATGATGAGGGCAGTTCATCGGTTTCAAAAAGTATTCTTCGCCTTCTTCCGGTGTTGTGATAGGTCTGAAAGAATCCTGTCCATATTTTTGATAGTGTCCGGAGGTTTTATACAAGTTAACATTTCCGATATGCGGAGTTATAACTTGACTGTAGCCGGCTTCTCTTTGGATTTTTTTCAGGAAGTTTTCCAATCTAGCTCGCAAATCAGCGCCTCGTGGCAACCAGATAGGAAGCCCCACGCCGACACGCGAAGAAAACATAAACAACTCTAATTCTTTACCGAGCTTTCTATGGTCACGTTTCTTAGCCTCTTCTAACAGAGCCAAATAATCCGCCAACTCTTTAGCCTTAGGGAAAGACACACCGTAAACACGAACAAGCTGCTTACGTTTTTCATCACCACGCCAATATGCACCGGCAATGCTGGTAATTTTAAAGGCTTTTATCATTGAAGTATCATGCAAATGCGGTCCTCTGCACAAGTCGGTAAAACAACCCGATTCATAAAAGGTTATAGTACCATCTTCCAAGTCATTTATCAACTCGACTTTATATTCGTCACCTTTTTGGGTGAAATAGTCAAGAGCTTCTGCTTTAGACACTTCTTTCCTGACAAATTGCACTTTAGAACGAGCTATTTCAAGAAACTTATCTTCAATCTTTTTAAAATCGGTATCCGAAATTTTATAATCCATGAAATCTATATCATAATAGAAACCTGTTTCAACAGCAGGACCTATACCGAATTTCACACCCGGATATAATTGTTCTATTGCGGCTGCCATGATATGTGCCGAAGAATGCCAAAAAACATGTTTGCCTTCTTCTTCATTCCATGTCAGCAATGCAACTTTTGCATCATTATTTATCGCAAAATCAAGCCCGACTACTACATCGTCAACCTTGGCGGCAAGGACATTTCGAGCAAGTCCGTCACTAATCGAATGAGCTATCTGATAAGGAGTTACACCATTATCAAACTGTTTTAAGCTACCATCGGTTAAAGTTATATTTATCTTTTCCATAACCATCTAATTATAAGCCTGCAAAGATAATACATTTTTTTCATTTAGTCTAAACCGCAACCAATATTTTTTTTAATGAAAAAAAACTTGATAAAAACTTGATTTTTATCAGGCTATATTTGTTAAATTTGCAAAAAAAATTTTTTATGGCACAATTACCTACTTTAGTTAATGATTTAGCCTTGATTTTAA